>JBDSYI010000498.1:0-15346 GCA_039925745.1 Casimicrobium sp.
AGTCATGGATGCGCGCTTCACATTTGTCGCGGCGCACTTTAGCGACATCGCCAGCGCGCTCACAGAGAATGGAGTTAAGCACGTTGACGGCATCCTGCTCGATATCGGTGTTTCTTCACCGCAACTCGACGACCCTTCGCGAGGATTTTCCTTCATGCGCGATGGCCCGCTCGACATGCGTATGGACCAGTCTGTCGGCCAATCGGCTGCAGGGTGGCTGGCTACAGCAACAATCAACGACATAGCGGGGATCATCCGTGACTACGGTGAAGAGCGGTTTGCTTCGAGGATTGCAGCAGCGATTGTTGAGGCACGCCAGCGGCAACCGGTCGAGCGAACCGTTCAGCTTGCGCAGATTGTCGAAAAAGCCGTCTCAGCGCGGTGGACAGGGCAGCATCCGGCGACCAAAACCTTCCAGGCTATTCGGATTCACATTAATCAAGAGCTCGAGGAACTCCGAATGGCGCTGAGCGCTGCCCTCCCTTTGCTCGCACCTGGTGGCCGGTTAGCTGTCATCTCGTTTCACTCGCTTGAAGATCGCATTGTGAAATTGTGGATGCGGGAAAAGGCCGGACGTACGCCGGAAGACCCGCGCTTGCGTTACTTGCCGACGACATCGAGGACTTCGGCGCAGATCAGACTGGTTGGAAAAGATGTTGCGCCCTCGGAGGAGGAAGTGAGCTCGAACCCGCGTTCACGCAGTGCTCGGCTGCGCGTTGCTGAAAAGCTTGAGGTCGCGGCATGACACGGGTCAACATCGTTTTGGCGATTCTGGTTTGGGCAAGCGCGTTCGCGCTAGTCAGCAGCCAATATCGCGTGCGTCACCTCACAATCGAGATCAATCGCGCGCGCGACGTCGCCTATCAACTCGAAACAGACCGCAATCGCGCAACGCTCGTGCAATCGCGCCTATCGACACCAACAATCGTGGAGCGCACCGCACGCGAGCGGCTGGGCATGGACTTGCCCGAGGGGGCGCGCACCCAATTAGTCGAACTGGGTAGCGCGACTGACGCGGCAATTGCGCAATGAAAAACGCAGCTAAGAACGCTTTCAATAAAGGGACACCGAATTTCGCTGTCTGGCGCGTTCGCGCCGTGGCTTACGGTTTGCTCGTTGGGTTTTTGGTGCTAGCAGGGCGTGGCGTGTATCTGCAAGTTGTGCAGCACGATGACTTGACCAAGCGTGGCGATGCGCGCACGACGCGCGACCTCGTGCTACCCGCACATCGTGGTCGACTGCTGGATCGGGAAGGCGCGGTACTCGCATCTAGCGTGCCAGCACGTGGCGTGTTTGCTTTTCCGGATCAAGTTGAACTCACGACTCTACAGCGCGATGGACTTGCCAAAGCATTGAATATGCGACCAAAGGACCTTGATCGTAAGCTCGACACCGAGCGCGACCTTGTTTTCCTTGCGCGTGGCATTGCACCGGAGCAAGGCCAGGCGATTACCGCGCTCAAAATCCCCGGTGTAGCCGTACAAACGGAATACAAACGCGAATACCCGTCGCAAGAAGTGATGGGGCAAGTGCTCGGCATTACCAACGTCGATGACGTCGGTCAGGAAGGGCTCGAACTCGCGCAGAACGAATGGCTCTCCGGAAAACCGGGCGCTCGCCGCGTCACCATTGATCGTCGCGGTAGCGTGGTTGAGGAACTGGGTGGTATTCGTTCACCGCAGCAGGGGCGCGACTTGCAGCTGGCGCTCGATAGTCGCCTGCAACATCTGGCCTTCCGGGAGCTCAAGCGAGGCGTCGACGCGCATCGCGCTAAAGGCGGCGCGGCGGTCGTGCTCGACGCTCATTCTGGCGAAATCGTCGCGCTGGTGAACTACCCAACATCGAAACCGGGTGACCGCGCTGCGGCGGCCAATGGCGGTTTGCGCAATCGTGCGGTGGCCGACTTGTTCGAACCCGGTTCGACGATGAAACCGTTCACCATCTCGACCGCAATTGAAACCGGCGTGCTGAAGCCTGATGCGTTTATTCCGATGCAGACCAGCACCTATACGTTGAATGGCGCAACGATTCGCGACACCCACACGATCGGCAGTAACGGCGTCGCCTCAGTCACCGAAATTTTGCAGAAATCGAGCAACGTCGGCACCGCAAAAATCGCTGAACGACTTCCGAACGAAGTGATGTGGCGCCACCTTCAGCGCGCTGGATTTGGCCGCGCACCGCAGACAGGGGTGCCCGGTGAAGCGCATGGCCGCCTGCGCGCACCGCAATCGTGGCGTCCAATTGAAAAAGCGACGATGAGCTACGGCTATGGTCTCTCCGTCAATCTCGTCCAGCTAGCTCGCGCCTACACCATATTCGCCAATCAGGGCGCGCTTGTCGACGTGACTTTGCTCAAAAACGGCGGTGCTGCGCGGCAAACACAAGTCTATTCGCCGAAAACGATTGCGGCGGTGTTGCCGATGCTCGAAAAAGCGACGTCAAAGGAAGGCACTGCACCGCTCTCTCAGATTCCTGGATACCGTGTCGCAGGAAAGACCGGCACCGCAAAGAAACTGGTCGGTGCGGTGTATTCCGAGGGACGCTACGTCGCGTCCTTCGTGGGTTTGGCTCCCGTGAGCAATCCGCGCTACGTCGTTGCTGTGATGATCGACGAGCCGTCCGGTGGCGTTTTCTATGGTGGACAAGTGGCAGCTCCCGTGTTTGCAAGCATCATGGGACAAACACTGCGGCTGATGGAGGCTCCTTATGACGCGCCGCTTCCGAATCAACCGACTCCAGCTGCTACCGATACGGTCGTCGCGATCGTGCGGGAGGGTAATTGATGTTGACGGCACAAACCGTTGTTGCAGTGCTCGACCAACATGGGGTCAAACGTCAACGCATGACCGTCGACTCGCGAAGCATCGTGCCTGGTGACGTGTTTGTTGCCATCCCCGGAGCAAGCCACGATGGTCGCGACTATATGACTGCTGCGGTCTCGCTTGGCGCAGCAGCGATCGTGCGTGAATCTGCGGGTGCCTCCACCAATACGTTCGCGATTCCCGTCATCGACGTGCCTAGTATGGGAACGCATCTGGGTGATGTTGCCGATGCGTTCTACGGAAATCCTTCTGCTCATGTTCGCGTCTATGGCGTAACCGGTACCAACGGAAAAACGTCGATCGTAAACTGGCTGGCTCAGGCCCATACATTGCTCGGAAAGTCGTGTGGTGCTATTGGCACGCTGGGCGTAAGTCTCGGCACAAAGTCGTGGCCTAGCAACAATACTACCCCCGACGCCGCGTCAGTTCATACGATTCTTCGCGACCTGAAAGACGCGGGCGCAACAGGCGTTGCTATGGAGGTCAGTTCACATGCGCTGGAATTGGGCCGCGTTTCCGGTGTTCGGTTCGAAACTGCAATCTTCACCAATCTAACCCAAGATCATCTGGATTTCCACGGTACGATGGACGCGTACGGCGCGGCCAAGACCAAACTCTTCACTGACTATCCGGTTCAACATCGCATCGTGAATGCGGACGACCCTTTTGGCGCGAAGATCATTGCTCTTGGTCTGCCAAATACACTGTCCTACGGTTTGAGCTCTGGCGACGTGCGTGCGGATGTAGTTTCAATGTCGTCCAGCGGCATGCACCTCACGCTTCACTATGCAGGCAAAGCGTCAAGCGTGCACACTGAACTGATTGGTCGCTTCAATGCGGCCAATTTGATGGCGGTTGCCGCGACGTTGCTTACCGAACATTTTGCTCTTGACGCGGTCGCTTCGGTACTTGAAAAGCTAACGGCGGTACCGGGTCGAATGCAGCGTGTAGTTACGGATTCAATCAGCGGTTTGCCCAGCGTCTATGTCGACTACGCACATACACCTGACGCGTTGGCCAACGCGCTCGACACCGTACGCGAAACAAACCCGCAATCGCTCGCAGTTGTCTTCGGTTGCGGCGGAGATCGTGATCGCAGCAAGCGTCCGATCATGGGCAAAATCGCAGCAGATGGCGCGGATCGTGTTTATGTGACGAGCGACAATCCACGCAGCGAATCCCCAGACAGTATCGTCGCCGAAATCGTCAACGGTTTCGTGACGACGTCAGCGTGCAGGAGCATCGTATCGCGCCGCGAAGCCATCCGCGTCGCAATCACCGAAGCGAGTGCAAAGGACGCCGTATTGATCGCCGGAAAGGGCCATGAGAGCTATCAGGAAATTGCCGGTGTCCGACATCCATTTTCAGACATCACAGAAGCTCAGATCGCACTAACCCAACGCGCATCGAAGTACGCTGAGGCGCGGCATGTGGTCTAGCGCGTTCCTCGCCGAAGCATGCGCCGCAAAAGTCAGCGGCCCAGCACAAAATTTCACGTCGGTCTCGACAGATAGTCGCACCGTTGAGGCGGGTGCACTTTATGTCGCTCTCTCCGGAGACAACTTTGACGGACATCGCTTCGTTGAGCAAGCGGTTGCAGCTGGCGCGAGCGGTGTTTTGGTCTCGCAGCGAGTTGAATGCGATAGAAGCGTCACAATGCTTCAAGTGAGCGATACGCTCAAAGCCCTGCAAGCAATGGCGCATGTGTCGCGTCTCGCTTTCGACGGGCCGGTGATTGCTGTGACCGGAAGCAATGGCAAGACCACAACCAAAGAGATGATCGCATCAGTGTTGCGTGAGCAATACGGAGCAGACAGTGTCCTCGCGACTGTTGGTAACCTGAACAATCACATTGGTGTTCCGCTGACTTTGCTTGCACGCAAACCGTCTCATCGCGTGGCTGTCATCGAGATGGGCATGAATCATTTCGGCGAGATCTCGCTGTTGACGAAGTTGACGGAACCCACGATAGCTGTGATCACCAACGCGGGGCCAGCGCATCTTGAAGGAGTGGGTTCAATCGAGGGCGTAGCCGCAGCCAAAGGCGAAGTCTTCACTGGATTGCGTGACGGCGGCGTAGCCGTGATCAACGCGGACGACTCATTTGCCGCGTATTGGCAAGTGCTGACACGAACCCATAAACGAGTGAGCTTCGGTCTCAATTCAAGAGCAATTGTCACCGGACAATTTAGCCAGCCCAACCGCTTGCGCATTCAGATCGAATCTGCTCAATGCACGGTAGCGTTGCGGCAAGAAGGCGCTCACAATGCCGCCAACGCACTTGCTGCGGCCGCAGTCGGTCATGCTTTGTCAATTTCAATATCGGCCATTCAACGCGGCCTTGAATCCGCTGGAAACGTCGATGGTCGATTGACAACGCGATCTTTCGTCAAGGGTTCCACACTAATCGACGATAGCTACAACGCCAATCCTGCTTCGATGCGCGCAGCGGCGCAAGTGTTGGTGTCGCACGCGACACCTCGTTTCCTCGCAATCGGGGACATGGGCGAATTGGGCGATGCAAGCGACGCGCTGCATGACACACTGGCATTCGAGCTAAGCACGCTTCCGCTTGACGGCGTGTTCACGCTGGGCCCGCGTATGAAACGTGCAGCGAGCTCATTGGGCGCTCGTGGACAAGCCTTCGATGATGTTGAATCACTGGCGGACACGGTGTTCAATCTGTTGACACCAGGCGCTACGTTATTAGTAAAAGGTTCACGCTCAATGGCCATGGAACGCGTGATCGAAAAACTTGAAAAAATGTCGCAGGGAACGCTCTGATGCTGCTTTGGTTGGCCAATTTTCTAAGTACCGAAGTGCGTGGCTTCAGTGCTTTGACGTACATCACGCTGCGCAGTGTGCTCGCCTGCGCCACCGCGATGGCTATTGCGCTGGCCATCGGGCCACGCATGATCCGCTGGTTGATCACGATGAAGATCGGTCAGGCGGTCCGGAGCGATGGCCCGCAGTCGCATTTATCGAAGCAGGGAACGCCGACCATGGGTGGCGCGATGGTTTTAATGGCCATCGCGATCTCGACGTTGCTTTGGGCCGATTTGAGCAACCGCTTTGTCTGGGTCGTACTGTTCGTGATGATTGGATTTGGCGCAATCGGCTGGGTCGATGACTACCGCAAAGTCGTGCACAAAAATCCTAAAGGGATGTCTGCGAAAGAGAAGCTTTTCTGGCAAGCCTTGATTGGATTGATTGCGTCGACTTACCTCGCGTTTGCTGTTTCCGCACCGAGCACGAGCAAGATCTTCAATCTGATTTTTTTGTGGGTGCAGAGTGGGTTCACCAATGAACTGCCGTCCAAGGCCGATTTGATCGTGCCATTCTTCAAGAACGTCGCGTACCCGCTTGGTGTTTTCGGATTCATTTCGCTGACGTGGCTGGTGATTGTCGGCACCAGCAACGCGGTGAACCTGACGGACGGGCTCGATGGTCTTGCAATCATGCCGGTAGTTATGGTTGGCAGTGCGCTTGCTGTTTTTGCCTACGTTGTAGGTCGCGTCGACTATTCACGTTACTTGCTTTTCCCCTACATTCCTGGCGCGGGCGAATTGATGGTTTTTTGTGGTGCGATGGCTGGTGCAGGACTGGGTTTTTTGTGGTTTAACGCCTATCCGGCACGCGTATTTATGGGTGATGTTGGCGCGTTGTCACTTGGCGCGTCACTCGGCACCATCGCCGTGATCGTGCGTCAAGAGGTCGTGCTGGTGGTGATGGGAGGCGTGTTTGTCGCAGAGACTCTATCGGTCATGATCCAGGTGGGCTATTTCAAGTACAGCAAGGGCAAGCGCGTGTTCCGAATGGCGCCGCTACATCACCATTTCGAGCTCAGTGGCTGGCAAGAAAATCATGTGGTGATCCGCTTCTGGATCATCACCATGTTTCTCGTGCTCGCAGGCCTTTCAACGTTGAAGTTACGCTAAAGGATATTCGCAGAAGTGTTTCATTGCTCGAACGCTAACGCGACCGTCGTGGGCCTGGGTGCTACCGGGTTATCGCTTGCCCGCTTTTTGCACAAACGCGGCGCCATAGTGACCGTTGTGGACGGTGATAGAGCACCGGCGGCTTTGGAGCAGTTGCAACGCGAACTTCCTGAGGTTGCGTTTCGATCGCTGGATTTGGCGCGAGACGGGCTGCCCGCCTCTGACTTCATCGCACTTTCCCCGGGCGTGCCCCGCGCCTCGCTCGCACTGGCCCAAGCGTTAGCCTCGGGTACGCCGGTGTACGGCGACATTGAGCTTTTCGCACGGGAGGTTGCTCCTGAGGCTTCGGTTTTTGCAGTGACTGGTTCCAATGGCAAAACAACCACGACAGCTTTGGCGGGTGCGCTCGCCAGGCGAGCACGAAGCGATGCGCGTGCAGCAGGCAATATCGGTATCCCTATTCTCGACGCGCTAGCCGAAACACCCACATGTTCGACGTGGGTGTTGGAACTGTCCAGTTTTCAGCTTGAATCTACTGAATCGCTGCAACTCCAGTCTGCTGCCGTAATCAATATTACTGACAATCACCTGGATCGCTACCCGAGTTTCTTCAGCTACGCCGCGTCCAAAGAGCGCATCTTTGCCCACGCAAAGCGACAGGTCCTTAACCGGGCAGATCCGTGGTCGATGAGCATGCGGCGTGCTGGTGTTAGCGCTTCGAGTTTTGGCGGTGATCGCGCTCTGAGCGACAACGACTTTGGGGTCGAAAACACAGGCGCCGCACAAACTCTTACGCACGGATCGTCCCCTGTTTTCAGAACCTGTGAGATGGGTATCAGCGGAGCACACAACGCCCAAAACGCTCTTGCCGCATTAGCGCTAACGTATTCACTCGACGTTTCGTCTGATGCGCAGCGTGATGTATTGCGCAGTTTCTCCGGCATGCCACACCGATTTCAATCGATTGGAGCCGTCGATGGCGTCAACATCATTGATGACTCCAAGGCGACCACCGTCATCGCCACCGCAGCTGCACTGTCCGGCAACACAGCACCCACCTGGCTGATTGCCGGGGGTGACGGCAAGGGGCAAGCTTTTGACGCACTGGGCTCTATCGCGTCAAAGTCCTGCAAAGCGGTGCATTTGATCGGTCGTGACGCGCCGATAATTGCGTGTGCCCTGAAAGCCAGCGGTGTTCCGCACAGAATATTCACGACACTTGATGACGCTACATACGCCGCACTCGATGGGGCAGTTGCCGGTGATCAGGTGCTCCTTTCTCCAGCCTGTGCGAGTTGGGACATGTTCCGCAATTACGCGCACCGCGCAGAAGTTTTCGCTGCTGCTGCGCGCCAATGGGCATGCTCACACGGCCGCACTTTCGTCGCACGTGGAGGACACGCATAGTGAGTGTTGCCAGTATTACAGCAGCAGTATCGCAATGGCCGATGCGCGTGGGAGGCTGGTTTCGACGGCATTCCGGCAACGGCACGAGTGGACGTAAAACCTCGTCGCGCTCGAACGCCGCAGCTACCGGTGAGTTTGACATCACCATGTTGTGGGTGATTGCGATGTTGATTGCTGTGGGTTTGCTGATGGTCTATTCGTCGTCGATTGCCAGCGCCAGCGAAAGCAAATTCACTCGCTTTTCCCCAACCTACTTCTTTGTTCGGCAGTGCCTGTTCGTTCTGATTGGGTTGGTACTGGCGCTGTTTGTGTTCGATACGTCTGTGCGCACCTGGGAGCGCATTGCCTCGTACGTTTTCATTGTTGCGCTAGTTCTGGTGGTTTTGGTGCTGATCCCCGGAATTGGTCGCGTCGTAAACGGCGCACGTCGCTGGATTCCGCTCGGACCCTTTAGCCTGCAACCGTCTGAGTTGATGAAGTTCGCAATGGTGCTTTTCGCGGCGCGCTACGCCGTGACCAAAGTCAACGTGCTTCACTCAGCGCAACCGCTAAAGCAAAGCCTCCTCAAAGGCTTAGGGCCGTTCTTGCTGATTGCGCTCCTGGTCAGTGTGGCACTTTTGCGTGAACCTGACTTCGGCGCAACCCTTGTTGTGCTGAGCACAGGATTGCTAATTCTCTTCATGGCGGGACTCGATCATCGGCTGGTCATGCCCGTTGTCGTGTTGGGGCTGACTGCTGCTATCGCATTGGTGTGGTTGGAGCCGTATCGCCTCGAACGCATCTTCGGTTTCCTTGATCCATGGAAAGAAGAGTTTGGTAAGGGCTATCAATTGACACAATCACTCATGGCGATTGGCCGTGGCGGGTTGTTTGGGCTCGGTCTTGGTGCTGGTGTCTCCAAACATTACTACTTGCCGGAAGCGCATACCGATTTCATCCTCGCCGTGACCGCTGAGGAGCTGGGACTGATCGGCGTTTGTGCAGTGATAGGCGCTTTCGCATGGCTCACGTGGCGAGCGTTTGCCATTGGTCGCGAGGCACGACAGCTTGAGCAGCCGTTCGCGGCCTTAGTGGCGCAAGGTATCGGCACGCTGTTCGGCATTCAGTCGCTCATCAATATAGCTGTGAATATGGGGTTCGCTCCGACCAAGGGCCTCACACTGCCCTTGATGTCTTACGGCGGCAGTGGCATGGTCGCCAGCCTGATCACGCTATCGGTCCTGCTGCGTATCGACTGGGAAAACCGTCGATTGTCGCGAGGGTTCAAGGTATGACACCGCACCTGCTGATGATGGCTGGTGGGACTGGCGGGCATATCTTTCCCGGGCTCGCCGTCGCGCGCGCGCTACGCGAACGCGGCTGGCGCGTAACCTGGCTTGGCACAAACAACGGCATGGAGCAAACGCTGGTGCCGCAGGACTTGTTTCCGCTGCACACGATTGCGTTTGAAGGCATTGTTGGGCGCGGTATGAAGCCCAAACTTGCGCTGCCGTTTCGCCTGTTTTCGGCTTATCGGCAAGCGCACAAACTCTTGTCTGAATTGCGGCCTGACGTGGTGATGGGTATGGGCGGCTACCCAACAGTTCCCGGTGGCCTCGCCGCATCGAAACTAGGCATTCCATTGGTGATTCATCAGAGCGACGCGGTCGCCGGACTAGCGAACAAATGTCTCGCACATTTCGCGGATCGCGTTCTGGTGGGATTTGCTTCCGTTTTTGCTGAACTCGGCTCGAAGCGAGTCGTTACGGGCAATCCGATTCGCCCTGAGTTTGCGCAATACGACGATCCTGCTTCGCGTTTTGCCGCACGCACCGGGCGGCTGCGCATGTTGCTTATGGGCGGCAGTCGTGGCGCCGAGGCAATCAATAAATTGTTACCTGCAGCGCTTGCGTTGATTCCAGAAGACCAACGTCCGGTGGTGACGCATCAGGCTGGAAAAGGATCGCGTGAGGCGACACTTTCGCTCTACGAAAAAGCTCACGTCAACGCGAGAATTGTTGAGTTCATCGACGATTCGCCGCGAGCACTGGCCGAATGCGACATATTCATCGGACGAAGCGGTGCAAGCACCGTGTCCGAATTGGCAGCGCTTGGCGTCGCGTCGATTCTGATTCCCTATCCGCACCACAAAGATCAACAACAACGACACAATGCCGAGGTTTTGGCGACGGCGGGAGCGGCGACTGTATTTGACCAACTCTCGCTAACCGAAGCGCAGCTCGCGGCGCATATTCTCACCCTCACACGCGAAAGCTGCCTGACCATGGCGAAGGCTGCGTTGGCAGTGGCAAAGCCGGTGGCGACGTCCGAAATTTGTGATGTCGTCGAGCGGCTGGCCGCTAATGACAAGGCAGACGCATGAAGTTTCGTCTGCAGAATCTGCACTTCGTCGGCATCGGTGGCATCGGCATGAGTGGCATCGCTGAGGTATTGCATAACCAGGGCTATATCGTGAGCGGCAGCGACAGCGCGAACTCGCCGGTACTGGAGCGACTCGCCTCTCTGGGTATTCGCGTAGCTGTCGGGCATCAAGCGGAAAATTTGGGAGCAGCTCAGGCCGTAGTCGTCTCTACTGCGGTCACGGAGGCAAACCCAGAGGTGATCGCCGCGCGTGCGAAAAAATTGCCCGTTGTGCCGCGTGCACTGATGCTCGCTGAGCTAATGCGCATGAAGCGCGGTATCGCCATTGCCGGAACCCACGGCAAGACGACAACGACGTCGCTGGTCGCAAGCGTTCTTGCGGAAGGTGGCCTTGATCCAACGTTCGTCATCGGTGGCCGCCTCATCGCAGCTGGCTCAAACGCGCGCCTTGGCACTGGGGAATTTTTGGTCGCCGAAGCTGACGAATCGGATGCCTCCTTTTTGCATTTGTCGCCGACGCTGGCTGTCATCACCAACATTGATGCAGACCACATGGAGACGTACGAACACAGTCTGGATCGTCTGCATCAGGCGTTCGTTGATTTCGCGCAGCGGCTTCCGTTTTACGGCTCTCTTTACGCGTGCATTGACGATGCGGGCGTCGTCAGCATCCTGCCACGTGTAGCAAAGCCTGTCGTGACCTACGGACTATCGGTCGACGCCGATATTTATGCAATCGACATTGAAGCGCACGGTGCGACCATGCAGTTCACCGCAATTCGGGCAGGTCACGCCAACCTGCCCGTCACCGTACAAGTAGCCGGGTTACATAACGTCAGAAACACGCTTGCGGCGATTGCCATCGCTCAAGACTTGGGCGTGACGGACGAAGCGATTGCGCGAGCGCTCAAAAATTTTGGAGGCGTCGGGCGTCGTTTTCAGCGCTTCGGCGAAGTCACTTGCGGCGACGCCAAATTCGAACTCATCGACGACTACGGTCATCACCCGGTAGAGCTTAAGACAACGCTCGCCGCCGCACGGGCAGCATTTCCCGGGCGTCGCCTTGTGCTCGCGTTCCAGCCGCATCGCTACACCCGAACCCGTGACTTGTTTGAAGACTTCGCGGCGGTTTTATCGGAAGTCGATGTGCTGTTGCTCGCCGAGGTTTATGCCGCAGGAGAAGCGCCGATTGTTGCGGCCGATGGCCGTGCGCTCGCGCGGGCCATTCGCCTTCGTGGTCGCGTCGAACCGGTCTTCGTTGAAGACATTGCGCAACTACCCAAGAGCGTTTTTCAGATCGTACGTGACGGTGACGTAGTGATGACAATGGGCGCAGGCTCGATCGGAACAACGGCGCAAAAGATCGTTCAGGCAAGCAGCGGAGCCGTCCATGTGGTCTGACACGCAATCGATCAATCGCCTGGCTGCCTTCCTTGCCGCTATTGCGACGCTGGCGTTGACGTGGTGCTTGATGTCGTGGGTCAGTAGTAAAAGCTATTTTGCGATTCGGCAGGTGAAAGTCGTCTCGCAATTGGCCGAGGTTGATCCGGGGCTGCTGGAGTCCGCGATCCGCACTGACTTGCGCGGTACGTTCTTTTCGGTGTCACCTGCACGTGCGCGCGCGACGCTGAAGAAATTGCCTTGGGTTCGCGACGTGTCCATTAAGCGGCGCTGGCCGTTTGCCCTCGACGTCGACGTAACCGAGCATCGGGCCGTTGGATATTGGGGCGAAAGTGATTTGCTGTCCGATCAGGGCGAAGTGTTTCGCGCGGCTTCCAAGGCGCCGATGCCACGATTTGACGGTCCGGTCGCTTCATCGCAGGACATTCTCAATCGTTACCGCGAAACCCGGCTGGCGTTGGCCTCACACGGTCTGGATATCAAAGCATTTGCCATGTCGCCACGCGGCGCGATCACCGTCACCACAGGTAACGATATGCAACTTGAGTTTGGTCGCGAACATTTCCCGGAACGGCTGGCGCGCTTCGTGGCGCTTTACAACATCTGGTCGCCGTCTTATCGCATCGGTCTGGCTCGTGTTGATCTTCGCTACAAAGCGGCGATCGCGGTCGCGCGAAATGGCGCGCAAGTCTTAGAAACACAGAAAGGTCAATCGTGAGTGAATTGATCGCCGCACTTGATATTGGCACATCGAAGGTTGTGGCGCTGGTCGCCGAGATTGATGCTCAAAACAACATCAACGTCATTGGCATCGGTGAGCAGCCGTCCATCGGATTACGTAAGGGCATGGTCGTTGATATCGATGCGACTACCAACACTGTCAATGCGGCCGTTCGCGAGGCGATGGCGATGGCGAACTGCAAAATAACCAACGTCTATGTTGGCATTGCGGGCGCGCATATTCGCAGCCTCAATTCCAGCGGCATGGTCGCGATGAAAGACAGCGAAGTGACCGAGGCGGATATGGACCGCGTCGTCGAAACCGCGAAGGCCATCGCCATCCCGAACGATCAGGTGGTGCTGCACACCCTGCCTCAGGAATACATCATCGATGGCCAGGAAGGCGTGCGTCGCCCGCTCGGTATGAGTGGTCGCCGCCTTGAGGTCAAGGTACACATCGTGACCGGCGCGGTATCGGCTGTCGAAAATATCGAAAAGTGCGTGCGTCGTTGTGGTTTGAATGTTCTGGAACTGGTGTTGCAGCCACTCGCGGCCGCTGCGGCTTGCCTGACCAAAGACGAGATGGAGATCGGCGTTGGACTCGTCGACATCGGTGGCGGCACGACTGATTTTGCATTGTTCACGGGGGGCGCGATTCGCCACACCGGCGTCATTCCGGTCGCAGGTGATCAGATCACCAACGACATCGCGATGGCGCTGCGTACGCCGAGCAAAGAGGCATCAGACATCAAGCACCGTTACGCGTGCGCACTGACGAAACTGGTCGAACCCGACGAGCTCATTGAAGTACCAAGCGTCGCGGACCGCCCTGCAAAATCAATGGCGCGGCACATGCTGGCTGAGGTCGTGGAGCCGCGAGTTGAGGAGCTCTTCCAGCTCGTGCATGAACAAATCAAGCGCTCGGGTTTCGAGCCGCTGCTGCGCTCTGGCATTGCGTTGACCGGCGGCAGCAGCATGCTGCCCGGAATGACAGCGCTTGGTGAAGAGGTGTTTCACATGCCTGTGCGCATTGCGGTGCCGGACTATCGCGGCGCGCTCAAGGATGTGCTCGCCGCTCCGAAATATTCGACAGCGATTGGTCTGCTGATGCACGGTCGGGATCAGCACGCGAAACAGGCGGTAAGACGTCTCGGCGACTCGGCGGCTGCGGGGATGTTTAAGAAGTTACGGGATGCGTTTGGTGTGTAGATTTTTTGCAGTTTTTAATTTTTAGTGTTGCCTTGAAGGAGCGGAAACATGTTTGAGATCATTGATGAAAAAAGAGACGGCGCGGTCATCAAAGTGATTGGCGTCGGAGGTTGCGGCGGAAACGCCGTGGAGCACATGATTCACAAAGGGGTTGCTGGCGTTGAATTTATCGCCGCCAACACCGACGCGCAGGTGCTTGACAAAAATCCGGCGCCGAAGCGTATTCCGCTTGGCGCTGAATTGACGCAGGGCTTGGGCGCAGGCGCCAAGCCCGAAGTCGGTCGTGATGCCGCGATGGAATCAAAACTTGCAGTGCAGGAAGCGATTCGCGGCGCAGACATGCTGTTTATCACCGCCGGTATGGGCGGCGGAACCGGCACCGGCGCTGCGCCAATCATCGCGCAATTAGCCAAAGAAATGGGCATTCTGGTCGTCGCAGTCGTGACCAAACCGTTCCGCTTTGAAATGCAGAAGCGTGAGCGCGCAGCGCAAGCTGGCATCGACGAGTTGCAACGTCATGTGGACTCGTTGATCGTGGTGCCGAATGAAAAACTCATTCAGGTATTGGGCCGCAATATTTCCTTGCCGGCTGCGTTCGCAGCATCGAATGACGTGTTGCATGGCGCGGTCGCGGGCATCTCGGAAATCATCAACAAGCGGGGCCTTGTTAACCGCGACTTCGCAGACGTTCGCACCATCATGTCGGAACTCGGCATGGCGATGATGGGCACAGCCACCGCCAGCGGCGAGAACCGTGGCAAAGTGGCCGCGATGGCCGCAATCAAGAGCCCGCTGCTCGAAGATGTGGATCTGCAAGGAGCGCGCGGCGTGCTGCTCAACATTACTTCGTCAAGCAACGTCGAATTGGGCGAGCTATACGACGTAACCGATACGGTGGCTGAGTTTGTTTCTGCCGACGCCACGGTGCTTTGGGGCCACGTCATCGACGATGAAATGGGCGACGAAATGCGCGTTACGATGGTCGCAACGGGACTCGGTGCGAAGAAAAAGATGACCTCGGTTCAAGGCGGCCTCGCGAATGTGTTGCGCACTGAACTTGTCAGTTCCGGGCTCCGCACGGGTACCGATAATCACGTTGTGACGGCAACGGTTGGTGCGGTGGAAACGATAGCCGCAACGGGCGCCGTCGATTACGACCTGCCACCCGGCACTCGTGGTCGTCAAAGCGGCGGAAGATCGTTGGAGATTCCAACGTTTCTGAGGAAGCAAGCCGACTAAAACGGTCGGTCAAACGAACTGCGTAGCCGCTCCCTGCGCAGTTCGCCAGCGTATCGTATCGACGTGACGGCGAGCAACCCCACGCAAAATCTATACTTCGCGCCATGCCACAACAACACACCCTCGCGAGCGAGGTCTCGGCCACTGGCGTTGCTTTGCACTCTGGCGTTCGCGTTCAGATCACGCTTAAGAGCGCACCGCCTGATACGGGAATCATTTTTCGCCGTACCGATTTAATTCCTCCGC
>JBDSYI010000499.1:0-5156 GCA_039925745.1 Casimicrobium sp.
GGGCTGAAGGTCGTTTATTCCAGAAGTCGATATACGCCGAAAACGCGCTTCAGCCCCGATGAAAACGTCTTTTTGCTTAAAAGCTGTAGCAGGGGCGCGAGTCCGAAAGTCGGCTCGCAGCTCTCACAACGCCTACTTCATCATGTCCAGATGCTCAAGACCTGCCAGCATATTGCGGCCCTTCGATTCATGGCCTTCGAGTTTGATGCGCAGGCGCACGTCGTTCACGCTATCGGCATTCCTCAGCGCGTCTTCGTAGCTGATGTGCCCGGCTTCGTGCAATTGAAACAGCGCCTGATCGAAGGTCTGCATGCCAAGCTCGGTCGATTTCTTCATGATCTCTTTGATCTCGTTGACTTCGCCTTTGAAAATCAGGTCAGCGATCAACGGTGAGTTCAGCAGGACTTCGACCGCTGGCACACGGCCTTTGCCGTCGCGTTTCACGATCAGGCGTTGCGACACGAATGAGCGCAGATTTAGCGACAAATCCATCAATAGTTGGGCTCTGCGCTCATCGGGGAAGAAGTTGATGATGCGATCCAGCGCCTGATTGGTGTTGTTTGCGTGCAGCGTGGCGAGGCACAAATGGCCGGTTTCGGCGAAGGCAATCGCATGATCCATTGCGTCGCGATCACGAATCTCGCCGATGATGATGACATCTGGCGCTTGCCGCAAACTGTTCCGGAGCGCCACACCCCAATTTTCGGTATCGGTGCCGATTTCGCGCTGCGTGATGATGCAGTTGCGATGCTCGTGAACAAATTCGATCGGATCTTCGATGGAAATGATGTGACCGCGTGAATTGCGATTGCGATGATCGATCATTGCAGCCATTGAGGTGGATTTGCCGCTGCCGGTTGCGCCGACAAAAATCACGAGGCCACGCTTCGCCATGACGATGTCGCGCAGGATAGGCGGCAACATCAGCTCTTCAAAACGCGGGATCGTCGTATTGATCGTACGGATCACGATGCCAACGTTGTTTTGCTGCATGAACGCGCTGCAACGAAAGCGGCCTGTGCCGGGCGGATTGATCGCGAAATTGCATTCGCTGCTGCGTTCGAACTCCGCGGCCTGCTTGTCGTTCATGATCGAACGGGCGAGCGTCAACGTGTGAACACCCGAGAGAACGGTCTTTGAAACGGCGGTGATTTCGCCATCAATTTTGAGCGCGGGTGCGAAGCCCGCAGTCAGGAAAAGGTCAGAGGCTTTGCGTTGCACCATCATGACCAACAGTGAGTTCATGAAGGTGGTGGCTTGTTCGCGTTCCATATTTTTTCTCTTTCCTTCTACTTCATCGCAGATTACGCGAACATTTCGGGCTGGCGCGCCGCGAGTCGGGCCTCGCCTGGAGCGATAAGATTTCGCTTCACGAGTCCCTCCAGACATTGATCGAGCGTCTGCATGCCCTGGCCCAAGCTAGTCTGAATGACGGAGTACATCTGGGCGATTTTGTTCTCACGAATCAAGTTTCGAATCGCGGAATTGCCGATCATGATTTCGTGCGCAGCGATCCGGCCACTGCCGTCTTTGCGCTTGAGTAGTGACTGCGAAATTACGGCAACCAGCGATTCAGACAACATCGACCGGGTCATGTCTTTTTCTGCGGCCGGAAACACGTCGACGATGCGGTCAATCGTCTTCGCGGCGGACGACGTATGTAGCGTGCCGAACACAAGGTGGCCCGTTTCGGCAGCGGTCAGCGCCAGGCGAATCGTTTCCAGATCGCGCATTTCGCCGATCAGAATCACGTCGGGATCTTCGCGCAAGGCGGAGCGCAATGCGTTGGAGAAAGACAACGTTTGTTCACCGAGTTCACGCTGGTTGATCAGACATTTTTTGCTCTCGTGGACGAATTCGATCGGGTCCTCAACGGTCAGGATATGACCCATGATGTTTTCGTTGGCGTGATTGACCATCGCGGCCAGCGTCGTCGATTTTCCAGAGCCGGTTGGGCCGGTGACCAGCACCAGACCGCGCGGTTTTAAGGCGAGTTCGGCGAAGATTTTCGGCGTTGCCAAGTCTTCCAGTGAGAGCACCCGCGACGGAATGGTCCGGAAAACTGCCGCAGCACCGCGTTCTTGATTGAACGCATTCACACGAAAGCGGGCCAGGTTCGGGATTTCAAACGAAAAGTCGACCTCAAGGTTTTCTTCGAAGATTTTTCGCTGGGCGTCTGACATGATGTCGTAGACGAGGCTGTGCACGTCTTTGTGCTCCATGGCGGGCAGATTGATGCGACGCACATCGCCGTGCACCCGCAACATCGGTGGCAGACCCGCAGACAAATGCAGGTCGGACGCCGTATTCTTGACCGAGAAGGCCAGTAGCTCCGAAATATCCATCCCTATAATTCCTTCTCAAACCACAAACCGGTTGTGATGTTTGTATACGTCTGCGGTCACCACTGGTGGGCGCGCCCGAGCTTTTTTCCTTGACATTGTCATTATGACCGCAAGCTCCGAGCCTTCGCAAGCAAACGACAAACTCGCCGCCGTGCGCGCGCGGCTGCAGGCAGCCGCGCAACACGCGGGACGAGGCGAAAACGACGTTCAACTTCTGGCCGTGAGCAAACTTCAGCCCAACGAGAAAATTCGCGCACTTTACACGGCGGGGCAGCGCGCTTTTGGTGAAAACTATGTGCAGGAAGCGGAGGCCAAGATTGCGGAACTTACGGACTTGACCGACATTGAGTGGCATTTGATCGGGCCATTGCAATCGAACAAGACGCGCGGCGTGGCCGAAACGGTGCACTGGGTGCATTCGGTGGATCGGCTGAAAATTGCCGAGCGATTGTCGGCGCAGCGGCCCGACTCAATGCCGCCGCTCAACGTATGCATTCAAGTCAACATCAGCGGTGAGACATCAAAAAGCGGCTGCAATCCCGATCAGACGTTGGCGTTGATTCAGGCGGTGAGTGCGTTGCCGCGCCTTCGCGTGCGCGGCGTGATGGGTATGCCAGAGCCCGGTATCGGTGACGCCGCCACGCAAGCGCAATTTTCGAAGTTGGCTGCATTGTTTGCTGAGGCGAAAGCGCTAGTGCCAACCATTGACACGCTGTCGATGGGCATGTCGGACGATCTCGAAATTGCCGTTGCCTGCGGCTCGACGATGGTGCGCGTGGGCACCGCGCTGTTCGGTGCGCGGCCCGCTCTGTAAATCAAAGGGAATCTGTGAAAAAAATCTGTTTCGTCGGTGGCGGCAATATGGCCAGCGCTATGCTGGCTGGGCTGCGCAAAAAGCATCCCACACTTGATTGCCACATCATCGAGCCGTTCGCGCCCGCACGCGAAAAATTGGCGCTACTTGGCGTAACTGTGCACGAGGCCGCGAACCGCGCAGCCGTTGAGGGTGCTGACGCCGTCGTGCTCGCCGTTAAGCCGCAAGTGTTGAAACAGGTCTGCGCTGAGTTGCTGCCGTGCCTGAGCGGTGAACTCATTGTCAGCATCGCTGCTGGCACGCGGATTTCAACACTGACTCGATGGCTAAACGGTCACGCCCGCATCGTGCGCACGATGCCGAATACGCCAGCGCTAATCGGGCAGGGAATCACCGGCCTATTTGCGCCTGCAGCCGTTGCGGCGACCGATGTCGCGACGGCGACCGACCTCATGCAATCCACGGGCGTCGTAGTGCCCGTTAACAATGAGGCCATGATTGACGCGGTGACTGCCGTGTCAGGTAGCGGTCCAGCGTACGTGTTTCACTGGATCGAATCGATGCTGGCTGCGGCGGAAGGCGTCGGCTTCAACGCCGCCGAAGCACGCACGCTGGTGCTAGCCACGCTCAAGGGAGCGACTGCGCTGGCGGAAGCTTCGGATGAGCCGCCATCGGTGTTGCGTGAACGGGTGACCTCGAAAGGCGGCACTACGGCCGCGGCGCTTGCAGTTATCAACGAACGCGGCGTGCAACAGGCGTTGATCGATGCCGTTCGCGCGGCGCGCGATCGTGGTGTCGAATTGGGCGACATGCTCGATAGGGCGTGATCCCGGCTAGCGGGCAGCCATGGCTTTGCGAGGTCAAAGGCGGCGTGGAAATTGCAATTTACTTGCAACCTGGTGCCAAGGCAACTGAAGTCGCTGGTGCTCACGACGGCGCGCTAAAACTTCGTGTTCATGCGCCGCC
Organism: Casimicrobium sp.; assembly: GCA_039925745.1. GTDB lineage: Bacteria > Pseudomonadota > Gammaproteobacteria > Burkholderiales > Casimicrobiaceae > Casimicrobium. The sequence goes on from JBDSYI010000499.1 coordinate 4,126, forward strand.
GGTGGACGGCAAAGCGAACGCTGCAGTGATCGCATTTCTGGCGTTAAAGCTCGACGTCGCCAAGTCGCAGATTGAACTGATTTGTGGCAATAAGAACCGGCGCAAACGGCTACGCGTTCTAGGTGTTTCCGCAGGGTTTGTGCAAGAGAAGTTGCTGGCAACTTAGGCGTCGAATTTGCCGCTGCACTTGGGATAGAGGCGGATAAACGTATATGTCGATAAATGAACAAATGGCGACTTAGCCCCCGTATATTCTAGCTTTCAGCAAAAAGTTGTTAAGTGATCGACAACGCCACCATTTATTGTTGGCTCGGCAAACGTTGCCTCAGCAATTGCAAGTACAGCTCGCCATCGAGCGCCTGTCCGGTGCGCTGCGATTGCCACAGCGTCTCGCCCAGACATTCCAGAATTTCATGAACCGCTGCGTGTTCGTCGTCGTGCTTCGCTGCTAATTGCGCGTGAATGGCGCGAATCCCGATGGGCTGGTCGATGTCCAGCTGCTCCTGAATGGCGAGGTGAAAACCGAGGTGCAAAAAAGGGTTGATATCGCCCGCTTCGGGTCGCCAGTCAGTGGTCACGAACGATTCTGGATTTTGCAAAACACGATGATATTCCGGATGCATCGTCAGGATCGCAGCGGTCTTTTCTTCGAGCGGCGACAGCGGGTCGCGGCGCTGAAATTTCGCCCAGGTGTCGATGAAAAATTGTCGCGCCTGATCGCGTGAAGGATTAAACATTAGGCGTAAGCAGCTATTTTTGTGGGAGCGGTTTTACCGCGATTGTGTGACGTGCGGCGCTTGCGGCAGATCGGTTTCTGCAACGGCACCCGCGCGTTTTCCGGAAAACTCACACTCATCGAACACCACACATTGACCGCACTTTGGACCGCGCGCAACGCAGGTGTAGCGCCCATGCAGTATCAACAGGTGATGTGCGATCCGCAGAAATTCCGGCGGCGTGAATTTCATGAGCTTTCGCTCGACCTCATCGACATTCTTTCCCGGCGCCAGCTTCATGCGGTTAGCGACGCG
>JBDSYI010000500.1:0-3665 GCA_039925745.1 Casimicrobium sp.
TACATGGTGTGCGTGCTTTTCTTGTGGGCGATCACACCAACAGCCGTCCTGGACCGCGCCGCTACGCTTCACCTTTGGCTCATTGCCTTCATGATATGTGTTGTCGTATTTCAGCTGCTCCGGCGTCCAATCAATCAGCTCGATGCTCGGCAAAATGGAATCAAGGGAACGCCTCTCATACACACCATGTGGAAGCTGTAGAACTTTGCGATGAATTAGACGTTGAGTGAATCCATTTGCGGTGATGTTGCGCGCGTTCGTGATGCACTTTTTCAAACATTGGATCACCAGTGTCCGCTGAACGGCACGCAAAAAAAACCGCCCGAAGGCGGTGAGGGGGGAGGAGGAGGCAGGCGCGAATCAATTGCGGGGGAACGCGCTTCTGTTTTTTCTAGCGGATGGGTTACTGGGTCGGACTACCGAAGCTCGGCACTATCGCGTTAAGCTGATCAGAAATGTGACAGCTGCAACTGCAAGGAAGATGTAGAAAAGAATCTTTGCAATGCCGGCTGCACCAGCGGCGATACCGCCGAATCCAAACACAGCGGCGATGAGCGCGATGACCAAAAAAACAATGGCGTAATGCAACATGACAAACTCCCTTAATTTGGGCGGTCGTCGAATCAACCGCGATAGAGAGAATTTAATGAGGCAACGAGTCAGAGGGCATAAGCGGCACTCGAAAACTTTGGTAGGTGAGGCTGACCTATCACCTGTAGTCTTCCGCCTACGATTGTTGTGTCACCGCCTTGTGGATCACAGCTTCGATGCGGGTGCCAGCCTCGGGGCTCGACTTAACCAGCAAATTGCCTCTGAGTGCACCAATCCTGTGACGCATGCCATTGAGGCCGTGCGTTTTTGACGTAAGCACCGCGGTGTCGAAGCCCCGACCATTGTCGGCGACCGACACCTCGACGTGGCCTGAGTACACATGCAGCGTAATCACAACCTCGCTGGCTTCGGCATACTTTGCAACGTTGGTCAACGATTCTTGTACCAGGCGGAAAATTGTCAGTTCAGCTTCTGCCGAAAGCTCAACCTGTTCAAGGTTCAGCGTGACCTCGATCTCCGATCTTTCTCGATAGTCGCGCGCCAAAACTTCCAGCGCTGCCGTCAGACCGAGATTGGCAAGCGATGACGGTCGCAAGTCCTCAATGATGCGTCGCTTTAGTTTCACCACATCGTTAATCGTATCGTTCAAATGAGCCAATCGAGCGATCGCTTTATCGCTGCCGGGTGGCAGGCTGCCTTTCGTTCGGGCGATATCAAGTTTCGCAGCGGTGAGCATTGCGCCAAGCTCGTCATGCAGTTCTCGCGCCAGCAGTTCGCGTTCTTTTTCCTGCACAGTTTGCAGGTGAGTCGCCAGCTCAGTGAGTGCGTCGGTCCGCTCGTTCACCAGCGCGTCGAGTCGCTTGGCTTCGCTGGCCAACGACAGCTGTTCGCGTCGTGCCAGTCGTTCGACCTCCTGCGTTTTGCGCAAATATTGATAGAACGCAAACACGCCCAGAAGCGCTGTCAAGGCGATTCCGATGCGTGACAGGTCCAGGCTGCTGTGAATTTTGGCGAAGCTGTCGCTCAGTTCGGAGGTCGCGCTGTTCAAAAGTTCGTTCGCAGAAGCACGCACAAGATCCATCTGCGCGTCGCCCACACCGGTATCAAGCACTGCTAGCCATTTGTCCGCGTCAACGCTCACATCGCGAAGCTTGATCGACACATCCATCTCGCCCATCTTGCGAGAAATGGCGCGAGACAGGTTGGCAAATGCCTGAAGAGATTTCGGTTCGTTCAGGTATGCAGTCCGGAGTTTATCGAGCGTCGCGGCAACGGCGCTAACCGCTGTGTTGTAAGGCTCAAGATATCTTTTTTGACCGGTCAATAAATAACCCCGCTGACCGGTTTCGGCGTCGAGCATTTGTTGCAGCAGTAGGCCAATGTTTCCTCGCTTTTGCTGGGCTGCTTTCGCTCGCAGTGCTGCTTCGTTGGACTGGCGAAATCCCATTTCGTTAATCGCCATTAGCGCCGCCACCACAAGGATCGATAGCGTCAGCGGAAACAAATAATTGTTTCTGAGAAACCTGTAGATCGCAGATGCGGGAAGGATTTTCATGGCGGTCTGACGTCGGAATAGCCTGGAGTTGGCGTTGAAACGGGACTCTGTCCTACGCGCGTTTTGATTCTAAACGCCTAGACTGCCCTGCATCACTGTTAGGTGCTAAGAAATGATCAAAATCAAGATAGGTTTAGTCGATGATCACGCGATCCTGCGTAAGGGAATTCGCGCCTTTCTCGAGGAAGACTCAGAATTTGAGGTGGTAGCAGAAGGCGCCTCCGGACGCGACGCCATCGACATGGTGCGTGACCACGAACTTGACGTGCTTTTAATGGACATCTCTATGCCGGGGCAGTCGGGATTGGAGGCGCTGGCGATGCTGCGCGCGAAGGCACCGGATGTGGGCATCATCATTTTGAGTAGCTATGCCGAGGAGCAATATGCTGTCAGTTTGATCCGGCAAGGCGCGAGCGGTTATCTCAACAAACAATGTGACCCTGACAACATAATTGCCGCGATCCGTCGGGTCGCTAGCGGTCATCGATTCATCACGCCAGAGGTTTCCGAGTTGCTGGCGCAGCAACTCAACCGACCGGAAGCCGGTGCGCCGCACGAAAGACTCTCGGATCGAGAGATGCAAGTGTTCACTCGGCTGGCCAAAGGCGATAAGGTGACTGACATAGGAGACGCCCTATCGTTGAGCGTTAAAACGGTGAGTACTTACCGGACCCGCATCATGGAAAAGATGGGCCTGAGCAGTAATAGCGATCTGACGTATTACGCATTAAAAACAAAGCTCATTGACTAACACCCTGACAGTTAGGCTGGCGCAAGCGCTTTGCAAAAATCAATCAGCGGATCAATTTCTTTAGTCTTGTCGAACACTTTGTCGGCGCCTAGCCGCAGACACTCCGCGCGAACTTCGGGCGTCGAATAATTTGTAAGCACAATGACTTTTTTGGCGCTCGTGCGCTGACGAAGTGCGGCTATGACTGCAATGCCGCTGCCCCTTTTAAGGAAGAGGTCTACGATGGCTAGATCCCACTGGTCGTCATTCGTAGCAAACCACGCCGTAGCGCCTTGCTCTGTCTCGCTCCATCCGACGGTCGAAGAGCCAACCAGCTCCGTCAGTGTTTCCGTCAGGTTTTCGCGAATGATCGGGTTGTCTTCGACGAGATAAATACGCAACATTTCAACTCCGGGCTGTACAACAAAACCGCACGCATACTTCCTTTCGTCGAGCGATTGCATTCTGAAAATCATACGGGATCTATTTGCCGATGACTGTAGGACAACGCCTAGATTTCGGAAAAAATGCAAAGTTCGAGATCAGACGAGCGATCGTCAGAACGCGAAGGTCGTTGACCTGACTGCAGAGGTCGCCGAAGTAACGCGGACGTCTGCGCTAACAATCGCGAAAGTCAGCGCTAAAACGGTCATCTTCTTAAAATTGAACTAACGGTTCTGATCAACTAAATCACAGAAGCGCCGTTATACAGGGGCTAGCGACTTATTTGACACTGCTGTCCGGTAAAAACAGGGGTACCCAGTCTGTAAGCCTTATGTGATGAGGCTTCACGCCGGTTAGAGGGTGTCTCCGATTTGAACGCTGAAT
>JBDSYI010000501.1:0-2804 GCA_039925745.1 Casimicrobium sp.
CTATTCGCATGATTGTGGTGGCGCGCGATCCGTGGAACATCGACAACGGCTATCTAACGCCCACCATGAAGATCAAACGTGCCCGCATCGAAGCGGCGCTGGGACCGCAGGTGGAGGGTTGGTACAAGAAACCGGGTCCGGTAGTCTGGGCATAGTCTGTAACGGGCAAAGCACATTGCTCAGGTTTGATGTTGGGTTTTGCAGGCAAACATTGCTCTGACTTCAAACGTTCACTGAAGTGATGCGGCATGCACAGTCGGAGCGACCCGGTTCGCTCCGACATCGACTCGTGCAGATTACGGACATAGGACAGATTTATTGCCTGAACGACGGCGAATCGATATGAACGAACACGCACGTAGCATGCCGTCAACACGTGGATGCTTGCTTCGTTGTGTGTGTGGTGAATAGGGCAGAGGCGACGCGCAAAAAAAATGCTCCTAATCGCACGCCCGTCGCGCTGGTGCGCGCAGTCGAACCTGACGCCAATGGCGCGAGCAGTGGTTAGTTTTCTCTATCAGCTTAATCGTGTAATGGCGTCACAATAAGGTCTGAAGCTCTGAAATGCCTTAACTCGACATATGTAAAAAACGTCAACTATGCCCTATTAAAACGTCTTTTCAGCGCAAAGCTGATACACCAAACACATCGCTGAAGCGCGCCTAAATCATTTGGCGCAGTCTTAACCCCAGTTTGCGTCTTAGCTCGTTACACCCATCTCACCCATTCTTGGAGAGACCATGAGCAACGCATCTTTCGGCGACCATGCCGCTTCGTCAACGTGGCAAGCACACTATCGAGCCAAATGGCGAGGTAGGGTCGCAGTCGTAGTCGCGCTGGCCGCCCTTCTAACGAGCTCAGCGCAGGCTTTTTGCGGCTTCTATGCAGGCAAGGCGGACGCGAGCTTATTCAATGAGGCGAGCCAGGTCGTGCTGGTGCGCGATGGCGACCGCACGGTGATCTCAATGCTCAACGATTACTCCGGACCGCTCATTGAATTTGCGCTCATCGTACCGACGCCGACCGCGCTGAAGCAGGGACAAGTACGGGTGGCCGAAAAGGCGACGTTCGAGCGGCTTGATGCTTACTCAAGTCCGCGGTTAGCGGAATATCACGACAGCAATCCTTGTCAATTCAACATGAATTGGGGGCAAGACATGTATCCGCCGCCTGTACCAGCGCCGATGGCCGCTGGCGCAGCAATGCGATCAGACATGTCCAGGTCGCGCGACAAAGCGCTCGGGGTGACGGTCGAGGCTCAATACACGCTAGAGGAATATGACATCGTGAGCCTCTCGGCCACGCAATCCGATGGCCTGGAAACTTGGCTGCGCGAAAACGGTTACACAATTCCAAAAGGCGCCAGCGCAGCGCTGAAACCGTACATCAATCAGGGCATGAAATTCTTTGTGGCGAAGGTGAATTTGAAGGAGCAAACACGCTTGGGCTACAGCACACTGCGCCCGTTGCAATTTGCGTTTGAGAGCGAAAAGTTCATGCTGCCGATGCGACTCGGCATGTTGAACGCACCGCCCAACAAAGCGCAGGATTTGATCGTTTATGTGCTCACCAAAAGCGGGCGCGTAGAGAGCAGTAATTACCGCACAGCAAAACTGCCAGCCAATGAAAACATACCGCCGTTTGTAAAACCGAAATTCAAAGAGTTCTACAAAGCGCTCTACGACAGTTCGACCGCCCGCGAAGACTATCGCGTTGTGTTCACCGAATATTTCTGGGACATGGGATGGTGCGATCCATGCGCCGCTGAGCCGTTGACACAGACTGAGCTTCGCAAGGCGGGCGTGTTTTGGGTCGGTGGCGACGTTGCACAAACTTCTGGAAATACGTCGACGCCGCCATTCGCAACGCCATTGCCAGGAACCTCACGCCTGCTCGCTCGCCCAACGCCTCCCATGCGTGGCGGCGCACAACCCGTGATGCTCACACGCCTTCACGTCCGTTATACCGCGAACACTTTCCCCGAGGACTTGATGTTCACGCAAACCAAGGATCGGCAGAACTGGCAGACGCGCTACGTCATTCAACACCCGTACGCCGGATCGGTTACGGCGTGTAGCGAAAGTGTTGCAAAAAACGACTGCGAAGCGATGTGCAAAGCCAAAGTCGCGAACGTATCTCGAGCGGTGGGGCTGCACAGTAAAGACGGTTGGGGAGGCTTTCAAAAATACGCAGGGAAATCACACAGCGAATTGTCATCAGACTGTGCAGATTCATGCGGCAACAGCAAACGTCGAGCGCTTGAACTCGCCACTAAATATTACGTTCGCGATCTGCCTGCACGCATCGCGACCGAGAAGCAAACGTTAGCAAAACTTACCGGTTGGTCGCTGGCCGACATTGACAAAATGGCAAGTGCCGGCACGACACCGGGCCATGCACAACCTGCGAGTAGCGGTGACGTTCAGGTGCCCGAGACGCGCACCTGGTGGCAGAAATTATTCGGTATGAATCGGACAATTGCTGGCGCAGTGAAAACATCATGAACAGTGCCAGCCTGGTCGCCCCGCCCGCCTTCCCTCGCACGATGGGCGGGCAGATGCTGACGGCGCTCGCTTGTGTTGACACCCGCTGGTTTCAAATCGTATTCCTCGCTAGCTTTTTGCTACTTGGGGCATTGACCCGTGACTTCGCCTTGGGGTGGCAACAAGTTGCACTGACGTTTATCGCAGCACTGGCCACGCAATCCGCGTGGCAATGGGGGCTCAAACTGCCAAACCGGAGGGGCTGGGGTGGCTATTTAAGTGCCATCATCTCGGCATTCGGCATCAGCATTTTGGTGCGCG
>JBDSYI010000502.1:0-3277 GCA_039925745.1 Casimicrobium sp.
GTTGTTTGCGTCGCGGAAAATTTGAATCGCTTTGCCAAATCATCGGGCAGCTTGCTGCGCAAAATGGCTGCGAACGTGACCAACGGTTTGGCGGTTACGCTGTCGCGCCACCAACTCGCTGTACTTAGATTGGTGGCGCCAGCGATAAACACCAGCAACACGGTGATTAACGCGCCGCGCAGGACGCCAAACGCCATGCCCAACGCGCGATCTACGAAAGACAATCCAATTACTTTGACCAGCTTGCTGAACAGGAAACCCACCATACTGAGCGTCAAGAACACGCCGAGAAACACAATGGCGTAACCCGCCAACGATCGCAGCCATGGTGTGTCGCGAGCGAACGGCAACAGTTGCGCCATTTGCTCGCCGAAGACAAACATGCAGATGATCGCTGCGACCCAGGCGGCGAGTGCAAACACTTCACGAATCACGCCACGCCACAAACCAATCAACGCGGAGAGCGTAATGACGACTGCCACTGCGATATCGAAGCCTGTCATGCGCGATACCTTGGGTACAACTCAGGCATGGCTCATTGAAGGACTAGAACCTTCGCCTCAAAGCCCGCTCGCGCGAGTTTGCCGCGTGCCAATTCTGCTTGCTGCGTGGTAGCGTAAGGGCCGACACGAACCCGGATGACGACGCCTCCGGCAACATCAATCTTCTCGGTGTAGGCCGGAAATTTAAGGGCCTTGGCTTTTTCGTACATCTGCTTCGCGGTTGCCGGGTCGCGCACGGCGATGACTTGAACGACGTGCTGGCCGGACTTGCGATCAGCAGGTGAGGATTCTTTCGCTGGGGCTTTTTCGGCGGGCTTCGCAGCCGTTTTGGCGGCGGCCTTCTCTGCCTCTTTCGGCGCGACGACAGGTGGCTTCACTTCAGCAGGCGCGGCTTTTGAAGCGACGGCTGCAGCAACCGCGAGCGCTGGCGCCGTAACGGGCGGCGTAGCAATCACGCCGCTTACCGCCGCTTGTGCGCCGCTAGGCTCAGTGATCGCCGGTATTTCAGCGGGTTTCTCAACCACCTTGCCGCCCGATTTTTTTCCATCGGCGCCTGCTGGGAATTTCGGCTCAAACTTGGTGCCCTCAACCGGCGGAATACGCACGTCCACGTTGTCCGGCAACGGCGGTGGCTCGCGCTCCAAAAACATGGGCACGGCGATGATCGCAATTAACAACAGGATGGACGCGCCGAGCAAACGCCGATTGGCGCGTCGGCGCAGTTGTTCGGCGTTATCTGGCGTAGGCAGAGGCGTCGCGGCAGCGGCCATGAAATATCGCGGGGCTCACAGGGCTTGCGCCACGGTGAGGAAAGAACCAAAGACTACGATTCTATCGGCTTCAGCCGCGAGTTTCCGCGCCGCAGCATAAGCTTCGGCAACAGTCGCGTAGCAGTGGATAGCGCGATCCTGCACGCCAGCCGCCCTGAGCGCCGCGTCCAGCGCATCGATGTTGGCGCCGCGAGGCGCTGGCAGCGGCGCGATGTGCCACTCGTCAATTCGGCCCTTGACTGCGTCGACGACCGCCTTAATGTCCTTGTCGGCGAGCATCGAAAACACCGCGTGAGTTGTCGGGAAAAATGCCATGTCAGCAAGCGCTCGCTCCAGCACAATGGAAGCATGGGCGTTGTGTCCAACATCCAGAACTGTCACCGGGCGACCAGCAAGCACCTGAAATCGTCCCGGCCACACGACGTCTAACAAGCCCTGCTTTACCGCGCCTTGCGACACCGGGAGCCGATCATTCAGGACGTGCAGTGCGGCGAGCGCCGCTGCGGCATTGCCAAATTGATAGCTACCGCGCAGCGCTGGCAACGGCAGACCGTGACGATGCGCGCTGCGATCAGACTCGCGTATCCAGAATCCCCACTGATTCGGGATCTCCGCGACTTTTTGCCAGCCGAAATCGCGCCCGATGAAGCGGGGCAGCGCCCCCCGAGCCTCAATGGCTGCCTTGAGCGATTGCGGCACGTCGGGTTCGGCGATGATCGCCGGGCGATCTTTACGCAGAATTCCCGCCTTTTCCACGGCGATCAGTTCGCGGGTCGCGCCCAGAAATTCAGTGTGATCGATGGCAATGCTGGTAATCACCGCGCAATCTGCGTCGAGGATGTTGGTTGCGTCGAGCCGTCCGCCGAGACCTACCTCTATCACCCATGCGTCCAGCGCTGCGGCAGCGAAAATATGAAACGCCGCGAGGGTCGTGTATTCGAAGAACGTGAGCGGCAAATTGCCCGCCGCTTTGCGCGCCGCCTCAACGGCTTCGAACGCAGCAACCAGCTCGGCATCGCTCGCCTCAACGCCGTTAACGACGATGCGTTCGTTGAAGCGAAGAATGTGCGGCGACGTATACCTTGCCACACGAAAGCCAGCAGCGCGAAGAATTGCCGAGAGGAAGGCGCACACTGACCCCTTGCCATTCGTGCCGGCAACCAGAATCACCGGACATTTCGGTGCCACCGCCATGCGGTCATAAATTGGCCGGATACGCTCCAAACCCATCTCAATTTCGGGGCCGGAACGGATCGCGTAAATGTGGGTTAGCCAGTCGTCAAGAGCGCTCATTGCTGCGAAGTGCCCTCGCAAAAAATAACAACTTCGTCACGAAACGTCGTTCCATCAGGGGCTATCGGGACAAAAGTCCATAAGTCGACTATGAGCGATTTGCGCTGATAGCCCCCATAAAAATGGAGTTTCATCAAAAAGCTATCACTCAATTTAATGAAGAGCGCTCAGCAATTTGGCGAGCGTCACCTTCATCTCACGACGATCTACGATCAAGTCGATCGCGCCGTGGTCGAGCAGGAATTCAGCGCGTTGGAACCCTTGTGGCAACTTCTCACGCACGGTTTGCTCGATCACCCGCTGCCCGGCAAAACCAACCAACGCGCCCGGCTCCGCGATCACGATATCGCCCACAAAGGCAAAACTCGCCGACACGCCGCCCATCGTCGGGTCGGTCAGCACACTGATGTAGGGCAGCTTCTTCTCAGCCAGTTCGGCCAGACGTGCCGTGGTTTTCGCCATTTGCAGCAGCGACGCCATGCCCTCCTGCATGCGCGCGCCACCCGAGGCTGCGACCGACACGAAGCCGCATTTCGCCTTGATCGCAGCGTCCACGCCGCGCGCAAAGCGCTCGCCCACGACCGAGCCCATCGACCCACCCATAAATTCAAACTCGAAACAGGCAACGACAGCGGGCACCTTATCAATCGTCCCTTGCATTACCACCAGTGCGTCGGTCTCGCCTGTGGCCTCACCAGCCAATCGCAATCG
>JBDSYI010000503.1:0-4467 GCA_039925745.1 Casimicrobium sp.
TTGCACGAAGCAATTGATCAACGTTGCCGACAGTGATGTTCCTGCGGCAGACTGAATTCGGCCCGCTGGAATGAATCCGTTTTCTAGCGCATGCAGGAACTGCTGCGCCCAATGCGCTCGATGCTCGGCTGGCTCCGCTTCTGCCAGTGCCATAGCCACGCGCGAGTAGACGTCGGCAATGCCCCTCTCGTCACCTTTGGCGTATTTCTCGAGCAATACCTCTTCACTGATTGTTTGCGCTGCCAGTGCGCTGGTCGTTTCAACGGCGGGTAGTAATTCGGTCATTTCCGATCCTGTGAAATTGAGTCACTCGATGATCATCGCGTGGACTTAAAAGTTGTCCGCAAATAAACCGCGATGCCTGACTGGCCTTTTTGGTCTCATTCGGGCGGCCTTTAGCCCGGTTTTCCATCTTCGCGCGGACGCCCGTACCAGAGCCCGTACCGAAGTGCCCACGATACGCTTGCTGACGCCCAAAGGGAAGCGGCGAGCGGCGTGAGCCACGGTGGTGACGATGGCCATACTGCGGCAACGATGCGTAGCACCGTTGCAATTTGTTGTATCCAGAACAGTGTCCAGATAAGGTCGTCTGCGACCAGATGGCGGCCGCTGTGCCCCGCGCTAACACGCGTGGCCATTGCAAATAACGTGGCTCCCATGAATCCCATCGTGAGTGCGTGAGTTGGGGCAAGTCCGAGCGAAAGCGCATCGTCAGTTGCGAACATCAAACCATGCGAAATAGCCTGCAACAAAACGGCCAGTCCGAGCCATAAAAATCCGACGTGGAGCATGGCCAACAACCGTGCTCGCAGACTCTGCATGAGTCCCCACTTAACCGCCATTGTCAGCAGCACAGCCGCCGAAGCTAGTTCTAGCGACGTCTGCACAAAACGAACAGTTGCCCCAAGCGGCCACACGGTCAGATCGAGAATCGAAAAAAGAAGCTCAAGACCGATGACGCCAACAAACACACCGAGCAGCCACATCGGTCGCCACGCGTTGAGCATCGGCACCACGTTGGCCGTAAAGAAAGGAATCATGCGATGCGACACAGCAACGTATACGATGGCCATGCAGCCCCAGATACCCACCAGTACGGCAACGCGCGCGACCGTAAACGCCTCCAGAGCCAGTGCGAGCGGAATGCACCAAAGCGCGAAAGCGCCTGTCAGAGTGCCGACTAACACCAGCTTTGCGTGTATCCGGTCTGCCGCACGGCTACGGGTAACCATGCGCACAAATGCAACCACAACAGACGTCCAAGCGGCGGCGGCTAACGCGACACACACCGCTGCCGTGTCAGCGTCAAGATGCACGGCGACCATGTATCCGAGCCAGGCAAAAACATACGTGGCCACCGGGCGCAGCAATGCCCGAGCCTCTACCGCTGGATGCCCGAGCCATTTAGGGCCTGCTGTAAACAGAAAACCGATGAAGAACAGCGGCATGTAGCCAAATGCCATCAAGACGCTGTGTGCGATAGGACGCGGTACAGCCCAGTGCACGGGAATACCCATCGTACTCAAACTTAAAAGTAGCGCCCACCACAGTGAACTGACGGCAAGAATCGTGACCCCAGCGGCAAATGAGAGACGATGTGGTGCCTGCAAGAGCGTGGATAGTTGCCAACGCACTTTCGATCCTGGCAGCTCGCTGATTGGTGACGCTACCGGACGGCGACCCCCGTTGGACAAAGGTTGAATCGGTATCGTCTTCATGGAAGGACCTGGCTACAAAACCGCAGCAGACGTTGAGGGTAGAGGCGTCATCATGCGCTCCATGAGTGCATACACTGATCGGATCGCCTGTCCAAACGGAAGCGCACCAGAACCGCGAAAGAAAAGCCCCTTCTTCACGTCGCCCCGCAGCGCGGCGGCAAGCTGGTTATCAATACAGAACTGTCCCCAATCGGCGATGCCGTCGCGCAGTCCACATTGGGTCAGACAATCAAATTTTTTCGTACAGCGAGTCTTGGCGTGGGCGATGGCCTTCAGTGCGGGTTCTACTCGCAGATAGTTCTTCATCCACGTCGTCGCGACCGCGCGCGCAGGCAAACCGGCAACACTCAAAAACTCAACGGTATCCTCGTCCCGGGCGTTGGCCAGAACTTCTTTGAAGGCCTGATGTGCGTCGCATTCCTCGGTGACCGCAAACGGTGTTCCAAGCTGCACGGCTGCCGCGCCCATCGACTGTAAACGCGATACATCCGCAAACGAGCGAATGCCACCTGCTGCGATGAGAGGCACCCACTCTTCGAAACCCGCGGCGCGCAAAAATTCTTTCGCTGCTGGGATCACATTTTCGAAATCAAAGCGCGGATCGTTCACATCGGCAATACGCGTGGCACCGAGATGCCCGCCTGCAAAACGGGGGTGTTCGATAATGATTGCGGCAGGCAGACGCCCCTTGCGTTCCCATTTCTTGACGACCAGCTGAATGCCGCGCGCATCCGAAAGGATGGGGATCAAGCAAACGCTGGGATACTCTTTTGCCAGATCCGGCAAATCAAGTGGCAGCCCCGCCCCTACAACGATGGCGTCAATTCCACATTCGAGCGCCTTGCGCACCGAAGCGGCATATTCGCTCACGGCACGCATCACGTTAACCGCGAGCAGGCCACGACCTTCCGACAAGACCCTCGCGCTATGAATTTCCCGCGCGAGTGCCTCCAGATTCGCGCGATCAATAATGAGTTTTGACTCTGCGCCGATCGGCAGGGCTGCCGTTTGTTCCAGCAGATCAGGGTGATGATGTCGCAAGTCCACCGACGCAATCGTTCCCATCGCCCCCAGTGAAGCGACTGTTCCCGCCAATCGGTGGGCTGATACGCCGACGCCCATACCACCCTGAACTATTGGCAGCAATGCACGGCCATGCAACATAAGTGGACGCAAACCGCTGTGCTCAGCAAGCGCTGTAAGCTGCGACCACTGCGCGCTCGCTTGACTAGTTGGAAGCTGAGAGAAAGGTATGTCGAGCTGCCTTGATTCTTGCATCGGGCTGGCGTGGATGGATGAGCACATAGCTATCAATAGCCTTGTTAAACGTTGTCAGGCGCAAGCGCTTCTTCATGATGCGTGTACGGGCCAGTTCCGCTATGACCGGCCTTCGAGGACGGCACGAATGATCCGCTCCTGACATCGAAGACATGAACCTCGCCGTCTTCGATGACGTAGTGCCAGCCGTGCAGCGCCAATCGCTTGGCCTCAACGCGCTCGCGAACCATTGGGTAGTCCATCAACCGTTCAAGCTGTAGCACCACTGCCCGTTGCTCGGTGCGTCGTAGCGCTTCCTCAGTGACGCGAACCGGCAATGCGGCTTCGCGGCCCAGCTCAAGCCATGCAGCAAGATTGTTCGCACCGGGCGGCACTTCTTCATAGAGCGCACGAATGCCGCCGCAGTGCGTATGTCCGCAGACAATGATGTGCGACACATCGAGATTCAGAACAGCGAATTCGATGGCTGCCGCCGTTCCGTGATAGCCCGCCGAGCCGTCATACGGCGGTACGAACGCACCCACGTTGCGAACAATAAATAGCTCACCCGGTCCGGTGCCGGTCAGCAGATAAGGAACGATACGCGAATCCGAGCACCCGATAAACAGGATGGTCGGATGTTGACCGTCCTTCACCAACGCTTGAAATTGATCTTCAACGCCGGGAAAATAGTCGTCGTGAAAGCGGCGCAACCGCTGCAACAACTCGTCTGGCTGATCACTCATGATTCAGTTCTGCGGTTACCCAAAAAAATCTAGGCGTGCGTCAAATCTCGCTTACTGGACGAGCGGTGAATCTGCAGCATCAAGCTCGATGCCCACGATATGCGCGCCGCCAGCGATGAGCTGCAGATACTGCCGCAACGCCGTCACGTACGTCTGCTGCTGCAAAACCTGCGCCACCGCACCGCGAACTGCCTCAAATTCAGGCATTTCGCCCGGTTTCCGTTCGATGACTTCTACAACGTGCAAACCAAAACGGCTGTGAACCAGTCGTGGCAATACGCCCACTTCGGTGCGACCAAAAACCTCACGTGCAAACTCGGGCGCACATTGACTCGTTGTCAACCAGCCAAGGTCACCGCCATCGGCTGCACTGGGACAGTTGCTGAGCTCTTTGGCCAATGCAGCGAAACGATCTACGGCCTTGTCGTCGCGACACCGTGCATCGAGGAGCGCGGCTTCCGCACGATTGCGAAGCCGGACGACGTCCATTCCAGGGGTGACCGCAAACAGGATATGTCGTGCCCAAACCTCTTCACCGTTTTGAAAACGGGAAGGATTCGCAGTGAAAAAACGACGGCTAGTTGCTTCATCGGGCGCTGGGACTACCAGCACCGACTCAAGCAATTTTTCAATCGCCTGGGTTGCGGCTTCGCTCTGAATACCATCGTCTGTAGCAATATCCTCTTTTGGCAGCAGCCCCGCACTGACCGCCTCTTGCCGGAGCAATTCGCCATAGGCGCGCTGCC
>JBDSYI010000504.1:0-7698 GCA_039925745.1 Casimicrobium sp.
GAGTGGTTGCAACAACTGGCCAGTGTTGAGCCGACACAGTCGATATGTTTACGATGTGCCGATGGCAACACCACTATCCGCGTCTATCGCGGAGCGGCATTCGTTGTGCCTGACGTTCCGCGATGGCATCCATGCTCATGGCGCGCTGAGCCTGAGTTGATCGTGCAGGGCGATCGCGGTATCGCCGGTCGCGTCTTAACGATTGGGTCGGGCGACACCACTGCCCTGCGCAAGCCACTAGATAGCGACCACTGGACGCTTCGAATGCGCGAAGAAGGCGACGTCATCGAACTCTCCGTTCGTTCTGGGCGTGTCAACGTCAAGAACATTTTTCAAAATGCGGGCGTCCCGCCGTGGCAGCGTGAACGCTGGCCGATCCTGATTTGCGGCAAAACGGTCGTGTCAGTTGTTGGACTTGCAACCGCCAACGCGTTTACCGCTCGCGATGGCGAACAGCGCGTCGAAATTGAGTGGAAACCCGGCCGGTGGAAACCCGCATGAAATAAGGCTTCGCGTTCGTAAAATCGGACCAGCAGGTCAACCGATGCCCATTGAGGGCGCGTTAAGACCGACAGCAGCAAATAAACCCTGGAGAGACTTGAAATGATTCGAAAAATATCAACGCTGACCGCCACCGTTGGTTTCGTCGTTGCCGCGGCTGGCGCATTCGCCGCTTACCCTGAAAAGCCAGTTTCGATCGTCGTTCCATTTGCAGCAGGCGGCCCGACCGACGTCGTGGCGCGCTCACTGGCACAGGTGATGGGTGCGCAGCTAAAGGGCTCGATGATCGTTGAAAACGTTAACGGCGCTGGCGGCACCATTGCTTCAGCCAAAGTCGCTCGCGCACCGGGCGACGGCTATACGCTGTTGTTCCACCATATTGGCATGTCGACGGCTCCTTCGCTCTATCGCAAACTTGATTACAAACCACTGGAAGACTTCATTCCGATTGGTGCCGTGGTTGACGTGCCGATGACGATCATCGCGAAACCCACGATGGCTGCGGCCAACGCCAAAGAGTTGCTGGTTTTCATTCGGGCCAACAAGGACAAAATCAATCTCGCCAATGCAGGCATTGGCTCGGCGTCGCACTTGTGCGGCCTGCTACTGCAAAACGCGATGAAGACGGAATTGACGACGGTGCCATTCACCGGTACCGGCCCTGCAATGACCGCCCTCCTCGGCGGCAATGTGGACATCATGTGCGATCAGACGACCAATACGTCCGGTCAGATCAAGGGAGGCAAGGTCAAAGCCTACGCTGTGACCAGCAAAGGCAAACTGGCCAACTTCCCAGAGCTGCCACCATTGGCTGACGAGCTTCCGGGCTTTGATGTGGGTGTATGGCACATTTTGTACGCGCCAAAAGGCACGCCAGCAGACATAGTGATGAAACTGCAATCGTCGCTGCAAGCCGCAATCAAGGATCCGGGTTTTGCCGGGAAGATGAAAGATCTGGGCGCAGAAATCATGCCACTTGACCGTCAAACGTCAGCCGGTGCCAAGGCGCTTCTGGCGTCTGAAATCGCCAAATGGGCACCCATCATTCAGGCAGCAAAGGCCTACGCGGACTAATCTGCGAGCAAGAACGCGAGGTAACAAAAAAACGCCAACTGCGAAGTTGGCGTTTTTTATTTGTTCGGGCGGTTACCGGCGTTTAACCGCCAGTGCCAGTTTTGTCGGCGTCATTATCTCCATCCTCGGATTTCTCGAGAAGTTTGGTGAGACATCCCGCACATGTAAAAACGGTTCGACCGCCTACCTTGCGAGTCTTGCCGCCGCGAATAATGGCGGGCTGCTTGCAGGTTCCGCAAAGCCTGGTCCAACTACCGGCTACCGAGCGCTTGCGCGGGGTGGCCGTTTGTTGACGAAATTTGGCGATCTGGTTTGGATCGAGCATAGACATCAACACCCTGTTTTACGCACCCCGCACCTCAATCATTTGCCGCGTCGCCAAGTCGTGTAAAACGACTTGAGGACACCCAAAAGATCACTTTAGAGTTGCAGAAAGCGTTGCATTTTCAACGGCCTATATTATGTCTCAAAAGAGAATTCTTTTCCACCCAAACGTCATTAAACACGCGCGAAAAGCTAATCTGGGCTTCATGCTGCCACTTGTTTTTGTGTTGTTGGCTGTTGTTATTTTGGTCGGTTTGTACGTCCTGCTGGTCTGGAAGTGGAGCTATTCCGATGGCGAACGCGCCGGCGTAGTGCAGAAATTTTCGCGCAAAGGCTGGATCTGCAAGACGTGGGAAGGTGAACTCAACATGGTGGTGCTGCCCGGCGCGTTGCCCGAAAAATTCTTTTTCACGGTTTGGGACGATTCCGTCGCCAACGCGATCAACCGAAGCGTTGGCAAACGAGTTGCGCTGCACTACACCGAAAAAGTCGGGCTCCCGACGAGCTGCTTCGGCGAAACCCGCTATTACATCCAAAAAGTATCGCCGATACCCGAATAAGCGGTCTTTAGCCGCTCATAATCTTGCGGTGTATCGATACCAGGCGGTAAGGCGTCCGGCACTACCGCCACCGCAATGCGAAAACCATGGGCCAGGGCGCGCAATTGCTCCAGCGCCTCATGTCGCTCAATAGCCGGTATCGAAAGCGCAGGAAAACACCTTAAAAAGCCAGCGCGATACGCATAAAGACCAATGTGCCGGAGCATCGGCAAACCATCAGGGATCGAATCGACCGCTCCGCGCCAAGCATCTCGTGCAAAAGGGATCGGCGCACGGCTGAAATACAACGCCTCGCCGAGCTCGTTGATCACACATTTCACAACGTTCGGATTGATTACATCAGCCAAGTCGTGGATCGGATGGCACAGCGTCGCCATTGCCGCGTTCGGCTTTGCGTCGAGCATGGCAGCGACCTGATCGATGACGTTCGCCGGAATTAACGGTTCATCGCCTTGCACATTGACGACGACCGCGTCATCGGGCAAGTTAAGCGATTTCGCGACCTCGGAGAGTCGATCGGTGCCGGTGGCATGATCGCTGCGTGTCATGCCATACGCAACGCCCCAGTCATCGCATGCCGCAGCGATGCGAGGGTCATCGGTTGCCACCAGCACCTGTTTGGCACTCGATTGCCTGGCGCGTTCGGCGACGCGCACGACCATCGGCTTGCCGTTCAAGTCAATGAGCGGTTTACCGGGGAAACGTGTCGATGCGTAGCGGGCCGGGATGACGACGATGAAGCTCATCAGATCAAGCTAAGGCTTCGGCCTCGTCAGCCGACAGGGTTCTCGCCTCTTCTTCCAGCATCACCGGAATACCATCGCGAATCGGGTACGCCAGGCGCGCTGATTTCGAAACCAGTTCCTGATGTTCTTTATCGTAAATCAGCGGCCCTTTGGTTACCGGGCACACGAGAATTTCAAGCAGTTTGGGGTCCATCGTTCAATTCTTGCGCACTTTCGGTCGCGGACACCGGCGCAGGCGCGTAGATCGCGCTTGCGTCACGCACCAATAACAACAATTTGCGCTTGGTCTCCGGGGCAAAATGTACTGACAGCGGCACCACCCACATGCGCCGATCAGCGAAGCTGCGGCATTTGGCGGCGTCCTTCTCGGTCATCAAAATCGCGCGCTCGCCAATCGCCTCAAAATCAGACGCACGGAAATTGTAGTGATCGGAAAACCCAAACAGCTGGCCTTGCACGCCCGCTCGCAGTAACGCGTCATAAAACTGCCTTGGGTTGGCGATGCCAGCAACAATTGCAGGCCGCGACTGTGCAAATGTCGCCAGTGGCGTTTTGCGACCGGGCTCGATCAATGCATAGGCGTCGCCCAGTTTGCGCCGCACCACATGATGATTGCCGTCCTTGTAGCCGGCGCTGGGCGTGACCCATGATGGCATGAGCCGCAAGTTGCAGTCACGCGCTCGCGCACGCGGCTCGCGCAGCGGGCCAGCGGGCATGAGTTTGCCGTTGCCATAGCGACGCTCGGAACTGATGACTTCAACCTCAATATCGCGCATCAGTGCATAGTGCTGGAGCGCGTCGTCGGCGACCAGAATATTGACCTCGGGATTTTTTTCCAGCAAGCTCATCGCGGCGGCAACCCGGTCGGCGCACACGACGACGGGTACGCCAAGCGCAAAGTGCAACAGCGGCTCGTCGCCCACGTCCGACGCGATGGAGCGCGCAGTGACATTTCGTGGTTGTTTCGGACTGACCGGATAGCCGCGGCTAATAATGCCGGGCCGATAGCCCGCTTGTTGCAGGCACCGAACGATGGCCTGCACGACTGGCGTTTTGCCAGCACCGCCGACGACCACATTGCCGACCACGAGCACGGGAACGCCGGGATGCGAGCGCGACAGGATGCCACGGCTGTAAAGTTCGCGACGCACCGCGATCACTGCACCATGCACTGCGGCCACAGGTGTCAACAGCGTCGCCAGGGGCGTCACCGCTTTCGCCCACCAGGTCTTTTCTAGCAACGCGGAAAACATTTGCGTTTTTGGCCGATGGTGAAAGCGATGTCGCGCAGAGCCTTGCGCGGCTATTTCCCCGTCGCCGTCGGAGTCTGAGTCGCGAAGGTGATGTTCGGATATTGCGCCAGTCGCGCGGCTTCCATCACATAAATGACATCCTGATGCTTTGCCGCCGCATCGGCGTTGATGATGATCACCGGGTCGGCGACGCCAGCTGCCGAATCTTTAAGGGCTTGCGCTAATGCAGCCACTGTCGTGAAGGAAAACACCTGCTTGTTGATGGCGAACTTGCCCGCCGCATCAACGCCGACGTTGACCTCTTTTGGACGCTGCGTCTGCTTCTCGGCATCCGCCTCGGGCAGCGTGATTTTCAACTCAGTGAACTTGCTGTACGTCGTGGACGCCATCAAAAAAATAAGTACCACGAGCAAAACGTCGATCAACGGGATGAAGTTGATCTCGGGCTCGTCACGAAAGCGGCCTCGGCGGAAGTTCACTTCGCTCTATCTCCGTGCAGGATATCAATAAGACGCGTCGCCTGCTGCTCCATCTCGATCAACAGCGAATCCACTTTGCCCCGGAAATAGCGGTAGAACATTAAGGTCGGCACCGCCACGATGATGCCCATCGCAGTGTTGTAGAGCGCGACCGATATCCCGTTCGCCAAACGCGCAGGATCAACGCCCGCCGAGCCTGTACTGCCGAAAATTTCAATCATTCCGATGATGGTGCCCAATAAGCCCATCAGCGGCGCCGCAGCAGAGATTGTGCCAATGGCGTTGAGGTATTTTTCGAGCCCGTATCCGACAACGCTACCGGTTTCCTCAATCGCCTCTTTCACGACCGGGCGCGGAGCCTTGATGTTCGCCAGTCCGGCGGCAAGGATTTGTCCCATCGGGCCCTGTCCTGCGGTCAGATCGACCAACTCCTGCGTCAGCCCTTTCTTCCGGTACTCGGCGATGACCTTGTCGACCAATCCCGGCGGAATGATTTGTGAGCGCCTCAGCGTCCACAATCGCTCAATAATGAGCGCCAATGCCACGATGGATACGATGATGAGCGGCCAGATCGGCCAGCCCGCCGCCTTGATAATGTCCCACATGCAGGAAAGACTCGCGAAGAAAATTTACAGCACAGTGTAACTCGCGATTTGCGAAGTGGAAGTGCCGCGCGTTACAAAACAGCTTTTTATTGAAATGGCGTTCGATCAGGGGCTAGCGGTCTAAAATATGGATTATCGACTATCGTTATTTCGCCTGCTCAGCCCCAGTAAAATGGGCGTTCTAGCGAAAAGCGGTTGACGTTTAAACTTACGCAACGTGCCGAGATGTTGGATTTGCAACCGTGAGAGCCTCACTAAATTGGCTTCCAGCCATCCTTCAATGTCACCGCACGATTGAACACCAGCGCGCCCGGCTTTGAGTCGACGCGATCTGGCGTGAAATAGCCGTTTCGTTCGAATTGATAGCTGTCGTCAGTTTTCGCGCTTGCGAGAGACGGTTCTAGCCAGGCGGTCACTGATTTCAGTGAATGCGGATTGAGATACGTTCGGTAATCGCCTTCTCCCGAATCAGGGTTTTCGACGTTAAACAGACGGTCATAAAGCCGCACTTCGGCCTGAATGCCATCGACCTTGCTGACCCAGTGAATCGCGCCTTTGACATTGCGACCGCCGCTTCCGCTCTTGGTCGCGGGATCGTAGGTCGCATAAATCGTGGCGACGTTGCCCTCCGCGTCCTTTTCAATGCGTTCGCATTTAATAATGAATGCATGGCGCAAACGCACCTCAGTGCCTGGCGCAAGGCGGAAGAAACCCTTAACCGGCGTTTCCATGAAATCTTCGCGCTCGATGAACACTTCGCGCGAAAACTTGAAGTTTCGGCGACCCAGCGTTTCGTCATGAGGATTAATTGGTGCAGAGCAGTCTTCCGCTTGACCGCCCGGGTAGTTCTCGATCACTACACGAACCGGGTCGAGCACCGCCATCGCGCGCAGCGCGGTAGCGTCAAGGTCATCACGCAATGCCCGCTCAAGATCGGACATATCGATCCACTGATGCGCTTTTGACACCCCGGCGCGCTCTGCAAACAGGCGAATCGATCCCGGAGTAAAACCACGCCGACGCAGGCCCGCGAGCGTCCACAGGCGCGGGTCGTCCCAGCCGTTGACGAGGCCAGTTTCAACCAACTCCAGGAGCTTTCTTTTGCTCATCACGGTGTAGCTCAGATTCAGCCGCGAAAACTCAATTTGTTGCGGGCTCGGCTCGGCCAACTTTCCGGTTTCAACCAAGCGCTCCAGCACCCAGTCGTACAGCGGACGATGCGCTTCAAATTCGAGCGTACACAGTGAGTGCGTGATGCGCTCAATAGCGTCACTGATGCAATGCGTGTAGTCATACATCGGGTACACGCACCAGGCGTCGCCAGTGCGATGATGCTCAGCGTGACGAATGCGATAGATCGCTGGATCGCGCAGATTGATGTTGGGCGAGCCCATGTCCATCTTCAGTCGCAGAATGTGCGCGCCGTCGGCGTGCAGCCCGCGCTTCATCTCATCAAACAGGCGCAGGTTTTCCTCCACACTGCGATCGCGGAACGGCGAGTTCTTTCCGGGTTCCACCAGTGTGCCGCGATTGGCGCGAATTTCATCGGCACATTGACTATCCACATAGGCCAGCCCGCGCTCAATGAAGTGCTGCGCGAATTCGTAAAGCCGTCCGAAATAATCGCTCGCGTAATAGAGATGGTTCTTAAACGGAAAGCCCAACCACTCGACCATTTCCTTGATCGACGCTTCGTACTCAACGCGCTCTTTCACCGGATTGGTGTCATCGAATCGCAAATGACACACTCCCGCGTAGTCCTTCGCAAGACCGAAGTTCAGGCAGATGGTTTTGGCATGACCAATATGCAGATAACCATTCGGCTCCGGCGGAAAGCGCGTGACGACTTTGCCGCCGTGTTTGCCGCTCAGCTGGTCGGCATCGATAATCTGTCGAATGAAGTTCGAAGGCGATTTGTGCTCACCTTTGCCGTCAGCTGCCTTGCTTTTTGCGTTGGTGGCAACGCCTTTGTTCTCGGAACTCATGCGGGGTTGGACAATATCTTCTTGTGCGGTTGCACATTGTAACGATGCGCTTTTACCGTCTCTGCCGCACCTTCAATAGGGCTTTCGAAACCATTCCACGGTGAAAAGCTCCGTGTGTCACACCGTTCGAGACTGAGAAAGTTGCCCACAACGATTGTGGATAACTCACTT
>JBDSYI010000505.1:0-5079 GCA_039925745.1 Casimicrobium sp.
CGAAGTAATACGTCGGCCCGATCTCGCGCAAATCTGTCATCACCGTTTCAGCGGATTCCGGGCAATTGACGGTGAAACCGGCCACCAAGAATTGCGCGTAACTAAACAGATGATCGCCCACCCATGCCATCGGCAAATACGACAGCACATTGTCGGTGGCGACTAAGTGATCAAACTGCACGCCACCGCTTGCTGCAGTGATGAACGCTTCGTGCGTCTGGCAGACGCCCTTTGGCTTGCCGGTTGTGCCTGAGGTGTAGAGCATGACCGACACATCGGTCGCCTTGCCCGCTGCCACTTGAGCATCAAAAAAACCGGGCTGCGCTGCGTCAAACTCGTCGCCCTTTGTGCGCAATGCTTCGAGGCTCATCAGGCCGGATGCGTCGTAGTTTCTGAGTCCGCGCGGATCGGCGTAGATGATGTGTTCGATTTGCGGCAGCGAATCGCGTGCCTCAAGCAGCTTGTCGACCTGCTCTTGATCCTCAACGATGGCAAAGCGGATCACCGCGTTTTCAAGAACAAAGGTCATTTCAGCGGCAACGGCGTCCTGATACATCGGCACCGCCACGCCGCCCAGCGATTGCGCTGCCGCAAACGCCATATAAAGCTGAGGACGATTGTCACCAATGATCGCCAGATTGTCGCCTCGCTTGAAGCCAAGGGCTGCGAGGCCCATTGCCATCGCGCGCACTTCGGCGGCAGTGTCGTGCCATGACCAGGTTTGCCAGATGCCGAGATACTTTTCGCGCAATGCGGGCGCATCGGGGCGTTGCGTCGCGTGTTTGGACAGCAAACGCGGAAACGTATCGGCAGCCGCCGGCGCACTGGTAACAGACATATTTCCTCAATCCTCCTCGGGCCACGCAACTCTAACAGTCGTGCACTGCACAATATACACACGTTCGCCAACAAAACCGACTCTACGGTCGGTAATGTCGGAAGTTTAGGTCTTATATAAGACTTGGGTAAATGGGGGGTAACCCCCGATGCACCTTGAGGTGCCAGTGGACTTTTGTACAAAACGCACATGACCGATTTCGATATCCAGTTCGTCGCCCAGACCGACTCGACCAGCACCCAGCTCTTGCAGCGTGCTGCGCGGCGCTCGATGCACCGTCAGGTTTTGGTCGCCGACGCACAAACCGCAGGTCGCGGCCAGCGCGGCCGGCAGTGGCAAGCGAGCGCGGGAGACGCAGTGCTGATGAGCGTCGCGTGGGAATTTGCGCGCACGCAGCGGCTCGATGGGTTGAGCCTCGCCGTGGGCGTTGCCGTTCGCCGGGGGCTCGCCGCGCATCTTGGCGGGCGTGCCAAACTGAAGTGGCCGAACGACGTGCTGATTGACGAATCCCACAAGCTCGCGGGTATTCTGATCGAAACGGTGCTCGGTCCGTTTTCGACACGCACCGCCGTGATTGGCATCGGCCTGAATTTGCGGACACCTCGCCTCTCGCCAACGGCAAGTGCCCTGCCGCCGACGGGTCTCGATGACCTCGCGGGTGTTCGCCATTCACGTGATGACGTGGTTGCACTTTTGTTGACCGCACTTGACGACGCGCTGATGCAATTTGCGAAATCTGGCTTCGCTGCATTCCGGGACGAATGGCTGATGTCCTATGCCTACGCTGACAAAATGATCGTTGCGCGCTTCCCCGACGGCGGTCAGATCAGCGGGCGCATACGGGACGTCACGGAGCAAGGGGCGTTGGTGATAGAAAGCGAGGCGGGTTTGCACACATTTGTTTCTGGAGAGGTAACGCTACGGGCCGCCTCTTAAAATGCATTTGTGAGGCGCACTGTGTCGTTACGGAATGCTCTCAATCCTCATGTATCAAAGCGTAGATTCCGGTTGTTACGCGTTCCGCGCCTAACACTGCATCCCCAAAAACAAATTTTCAGAGGGGCCCTTTGTGCTTTTGGTTCTTGATATTGGCAACACGCGCCTGAAATGGGCGGGCTTTGACGGTGACCGTATCGTCACACGTGGCGCAATGTTCGTCGCCGAGATTGAGCATTTTGTTGAGCGTGCGGGCCTTGCAAATGACAGGCCCACCCAGGTCGTCGGCAGTCACGTCGCGAACCTTGTATCCAAAGAGCGCGTTGAGCGCCAGTTTGCGGCGCTGGGCATTCGCATTTACTGGATTGTTTCGACCGCTAGCGCTTGCGGCGTGAAGAACGGTTACGACGATCCCACGCGCCTCGGTACGGATCGTTGGGCGGCAGTGATTGCGGCCTGGCATCGCGGGCTGGCACCTTGTGTAGTGGCTTGTGCAGGCACGGCGTTGACAGTGGATCAACTCGACGAACGCGGCAATTATCTGGGCGGCGCGATTGTCGCCGGATACCACGCCATGTTGGGAGGTTTGGCGGGCAACACAGCGGCGCTTTCTGTCGATGCTGGCGACTGGACGGCGCAGCCCACTAACACGCGCGACGCACTCGCCACCGGTGCGATTGATGCGATGGTGGGCGCGATCGAACACGGCCATCAGCGGCTGAGCCTGCGCCTGCGCGAACGCGGTGTCGTACCAGTGCCGCGAATCGTGCTCACGGGGGGCAGCGCGTATCGCCTGCTGCAACATTTAGCCGACGGCAATACGGTGATCGATTCGCTGGTGCTGGAGGGGGTGCGCTTGCTGGCAAAATCGAGCATTGAGTGTGTCGGGTCGGGCGAATGAAGAAGCTGCTGGTTTTGTTGTTGCTCGCGAACGCAGCATTGTTTGGCTACGCGTATTTCGATGGCATGAACGCGAACGCGCAGGCCAACGCCGAGCGCTACAAACCGATCAACGCTGAAGCCGTGAAGTCATTGACCGCGCAACAGATGTCGAAACTTGGCCCGGCCAAAGTTGCGCAGCTCACGCTGGCTTGCGCCGAGTGGGGGCCGCTATCAGAGACTGATCGCGTGCGTGCCAGCAAATTGCTTGAGCCTCTGGTGTTGGGGCGTACGCTGTTGTCGCGCAGTGTGGACGTTCAGGCGGAGCACTGGGTCTACATTCCGCCAAAAGCCAATCGTGCCGCGGCGGATCGTGCAGTTGCCGATCTCAAGCGACTCAACGTTGCCGGCAGCAGCGTCGTGCTCGAGCCAGGAGAATGGAATTTCGCCATTTCGTTTGGCGTTTTTAGAACTAAAGCGGAGGCGGATGAGCGCCTCGCCGCGATTCGCGCCAAAGGTGTAAAGACGGCGACCTACCGTCAACGCCAACAAACACTGGCGATGACTGCGCTCGTGCTGCGCGAGCCCACACAGACCACGGTCAGCAAGCTTGAAGAACTCAGCTCACAGATTCCCGGCACGTCAGTCACGACCGGTGCGTGTCCAGAAATCAAATGATGATTCCCCACATTCGATTGGCTACCTCTGCTCAGGATATGGAGCACACGCGCGTGCTCATGCGTAACTATGCGCAATGGACGGGAGTCGATCTGTGCTTCCAGAATTTTGAAGATGAGTTAGCCGCATTGCCCGGAAAATACAGCGCGCCTGAGGGTGGTTTATGGCTGGCCGATCAGGACACATCGGCAACACCATTAGGCGTGGTAGCGGTCCGCGCACTCGCCGATTCAACCTGCGAACTGAAGCGCCTATGGGTTGAACCAGCCGCCAAAGGCAAGGGACTCGGACGTGATCTCGCACGCACCGCCATCGCGTTTGCTCGTAGCGCGGGTTACGAGGACATGAAGCTCGACACCCTGAAAACTCGTATGCCCGCTGCAATCGCGCTCTACCGTTCGCTCGGCTTTGTCGATGCTGAGCCATACACCCACAATCCGGAGCCGGACGCGCTCTTCATGACATTGAAATTGAACTAGAAAATTGTGGATACAGTTGACTACATCATCGTAGGCGCAGGCACTGCCGGCTGCGTGCTCGCGAACCGATTATCCGAGGATGGTCGCAATTCGGTTTGCTTGCTGGAAGCGGGCCCGAAAGACAATTACCTGTGGATTCACATCCCGATTGGCTACGCCAAAACGATGTTCCACCCGGTCTACAACTACGGTTACTACACTGAGCCGGAGCCAAACATGAATGGCCGCAAGGTCTATTGGCCACGCGGTCGCGGGCTCGGCGGATCATCGTCGATCAACGGGCTGATCTATATCCGTGGCCAGTCCGCCGACTATGACCGCTGGAGCGCGGCGGGTAATAACGGCTGGAGCTGGAAAGAAGTGCTGCCGTACTTCATCAAGAGCGAGCACAACAGCGACAAACGGCTTTTGGCCAACGGCACCCATGGTCAGGGCGGCCCGCTTTGGGGTACATCCATCCCCGATCCGCATCCGGTGATGGACGCGATCATCGCGGGCGGAGAAGAACTTGGTGTGCCGCGCACGATGGACTTCAACAGCGGCGATCAGACCGGCGTGGGCTACTACCAGTTGTTCACCAAAAATGGCTGGCGCTGTTCGACGGCGGTTGCCTACCTTCGCCCCGCGCAGAAGCGTAAAAATTTGCGTACAGAAGTTAACGCACAGGCTACGCGCGTTCTATTTGAAGGGATGCGTGCAGTTGGCGTGGAATACATGCAGTACGGTAAAAAAGTCACGCTGCGCGCGAACAAGGAAGTGCTGCTCACGGCAGGCGCACTGCAAAGCCCGCAGCTACTCATGCTCTCCGGCGTCGGCCCGCGCGAACACCTCCGGGCGCATGGCGTCCCCGTGCTGCACGACCTGCCTGGCGTCGGTCAAAACCTGCAAGACCATTTGCAGTTGCGCCTGCTGTTCAAAGTAAAAAAACCGATCACCACTAATGATGATCTGCAGAGCAACTGGCGCAAATTTTTGATGGGCTGGGACTGGCTGACCCGGCGCGCTGGTCCACTTGCCATCGGCATAAATCACGGCGGAATGTTCACCAAAGTGCTGTCTGAATCTACGACCCCGGATATTCAGTTTCACTTCGCCGCACTGTCGGCCGAGATGGCGGGCGCCGCGACCCATCCGTGGAGCGGCTGTACGTTTTCGGTCTGCCAGTTGCGCCCTGAGTCACGCGGCCATATCGCGCTTAAATCAGCTGATCCTCTAGCAGCGCCGCTGATGTTCGCCAACTATCTGTCGCACGAATCCGATGTCCGATGC
>JBDSYI010000506.1:0-5675 GCA_039925745.1 Casimicrobium sp.
GTGCGGGTCTTCACACGTTCTTCCAGCGTCAGATTGACTGCCTGCACTTCATCGCGCGCAAGTTGCAGATCCTGCGCGTTGCGGTAGACGGTAAAGACCACCACCAACACCACCAGGATAATGACCACGGCGGCGCCCGCCGATATCCAGCGCAGCAGCGATGCATTGCGTTGCTGTTCTAAGCTGTTGAGCGTGTTGTTCTCGTCGGCGATCAATATCGCGCCGTAAAGAAAGACATTGATTTCATCCATCAGCGTCTTGCCGCGATTGCTCTGGAGCAATGCCATGGCTTCGCCATCGCGGCCGGCATTTTTCAGCGCAATGCTGTTGTCCATCTCGGCGATCTTTTCGCTCATCGATTCTGACAACCTGGGCAGCATGGCTCGGTTGGGGGCATCCGGCGCAATCTTCCGGCCCAGATCTTCCAGCTCCTGCCGCGCCCGCGTCTTAGCCGTGTCATAAGGGGCCAGATAAATCTGGTTGCCGGTCAGAAGAAATCCGCGCTGGCTCGACTCCGCGGTGCGCAAATGATCTCGCAGCTCCACCGCGGCGACTCGGATCGTGCGTTGCAACGCCGATTGCTCCAGCTCGGCGTTGCCGCGTTCTACCAGCCAGATGGTGGTGCCCACGAT
Organism: Casimicrobium sp.; assembly: GCA_039925745.1. Taxonomy (GTDB): domain Bacteria; phylum Pseudomonadota; class Gammaproteobacteria; order Burkholderiales; family Casimicrobiaceae; genus Casimicrobium. The sequence goes on from JBDSYI010000506.1 coordinate 633, forward strand.
CACGATCAGCGCAAGAAAGCCGATCGTCAGGCCCACGCCTACGCCAACGCCAAGTGCCAACCGGCTTCGTCCAAACATCAATTAACTTTCAAAGGGCTGGGTGAAAAACAGGGCGCGCTCCTTAGCTATGTGTTCCGAACCGAAAACGTGTCGATCACAAGTTCGGAAAACTGTCACTCATAATACCAACTTATGTGTCCCCGACCTTTTGGGAGATCCCGTCTGAAGGCCCCGGAGAGGGCGCTCTGAATGCACATACGGGAAGGTGAAATGCCGGTGCAACAATTGGCCTATGAACATCACCGCCGCCGTTGACCCGCCCACATTGCGAAACCTTTGCCTCGCGGCACTTGCCGAGGCCGATATTGACCACAAGACCGCTTTGGTGCGCGCCATTGACATTGCCGCGTTGCCCACCGGCAGTGAGTCATCGCTCACTGAATTGGCCAATGTCCCCGGTCGCCCTGCCCGCCCCGCGCTAGTTTCTCCGAAAGAAGCGCCTCGGAGAGCGCTAGGCAGCGTCGAGGGCCGCGCGGCGTTAATTCATGCGCTTTCGCACATCGAATTCAACGCAATCAATTTGGCACTGGACGTAACGTGGCGATTCTCAGGGTTGCCCGACGCGTTCTATCGCGAATGGGCCAATGTCGCGCAGGAAGAAGCGCATCACTTTATGTTGTTATGCGAACACCTGTCGAAGCACGATCATCAGTACGGTGACTTCCCGGCGCACGACGGTCTGTGGGAGATGGCCGAGAAAACCAAAGGCGATTTACTAGCCCGACTGGCGCTGGTGCCACGTACGCTGGAAGCGCGCGGGCTTGACGCATCGCCTGCGATTCGCAGCAAACTCGCCGCCGCTGGTGACCACGAAGGCGCTGCGATTCTCGACATCATTCTGCGTGACGAAATCGGCCATGTCGCCGTAGGTAATCGCTGGTATCGCTATGTTTGCAACGAACGTGGTCTTGACCCTATTGCCACGTATGCGGAGCTTGCGGAGCAGTATCGCGCGCCCAGGTTGAGAGGCCCATTCAATCGTGAAGCGCGGCTGGCCGCAGGTTTTGAGGCGGCAGAAATTGATGCGCTGTAGCGCACCACGACTGATCATTGGCGTCGATTTCACGTCTGCGCCGGGCCTGCGTAAGGCCATCACGGTCGCCCACGCAGAACTGATTGACGCACGGCTGTCGATCACGGCGATTGACCGCCTTACCTCGTTTGCCGACTTCGAGGCGTTGCTGCAAACTTCGGGGCCATGGGTCGCTGGTTTTGATTTTCCGTTCGGATTGCCGCGCGAGCTTGTCGTCACGCTGGGCTGGCCACAGGATTGGTCGCAGATGATCCAGCACATTCAGCGCCAAAGCAAAGCTGCCTTCAAGGACGCGCTCAACGCCGTGCGCGAATCACGTCCGATAGGCGCGCGCTACATCGCACGGCGCGGTGATACGGCTGCAGGATCATCGAGCCCGATGAAGCTGGTGAATCCACCGGTGGGACTCATGTTTTTCGAGGGCGCGCCGCGCTTGTTGGCGGCAGGGGTGTGTGTCCTTCCCTGCGCGCCGTCGGTCGATTCGCGGATCGCGCTTGAGGCCTACCCCGGCTATCTCGCGCGGCAGATCACTCGCGTCAGTTACAAGAAGGACGGCAAGGAAGGCGCACGGCCTGACCGGCGCGCAGCGCGTATTGAAATCATTGCAGCGATTACGTCGAAGCACGCGAGCGTTGCGCCGCTTGCATTGGTCTTGCCGGTAGCACTGACAAACCTGTGCGTCGATGACGGTTCGGGCGATGCGCTGGACGCGGTTTTGTGTGCAGTGCAGGCGGCGATTGCCTATGGCCGGACTGCCGCTGCGGGTGGTGACGGTTTCGGCATTCCCACTGACGCCGATCCATTGGAAGGATGGATTATTGCTATATCAGCTTTTCAATGAAAGTGCCATTGCATAAAGGCTACCGGGTATTTTAAGCAAAAGTTGATATTTGCAATTTTATCCAACTAGCCCCCGGACAGACGCCATTGCAGCATAAAGCTGATCGTCTGCTTTCTTTGAAACTACCTGGAAAACCGAATCTTTCCAGTCAGCAACTGAAACCACATCACCCAGTCGCCCATGAACGAATACAGAGGTTGCTTGAAGCTGGCGGGCTTGTTTTTCTCGAACCCGAAATGACCCACCCAAGCCCACGCATAACCCTGAATCACAGCGATGGCGATCAACCAGTATTGACCGCTCCACAGAGCAAGCAATGTGAGCGCCAGCGCGATGGAGGTGCCGCAAAAATGCAGGATGCGACAGGTCGTATGTTGATGTTCGCCGAGATAGAACGGGTAGAACTCGGCGAATGACGTGAAGCGTGGCGCAGGGGCGGCAACGGTTGAATTTGAAGCGTCTGACATGATTTTCCTCACTGAAAAGCGGCGGTATGTGTTGCCGACTCATCGACACCTGACGGCCTGGAGCGAACCATAGCGCGATTTAGACCGCGTTGCCAGCACCGCTACTCTTGTGGCCGGAATTTGAGCGTGAGCTCGCGCTTGAAAACGTCGGCCTGATCGGGTTTTGGCAACGGCGAAGACTTAAGAATCGCGCGCTCCACGGCCTGATCGTAGGCGAGATTACCGCTTGATTTGACGCGGGAAACAGTCAGAACCTCGCCGGTTGGCAGTTGAACGACCGTGAACACGGCCTCTGGGTTGCCGGTCACTTCAGCGATGATGTTGCCGCGCACTTTAGAGCGAATCTTTGCAACGTAATCGCCCTCAGCCTTGGCGCGCGCGCGCGTGGTAGCCGCGTCACGTGCCGCTCTCTCGGCTGCCTCTGCACGATCAGCTGCCTGTTTCACGGCAAGTTTCTCTGCGGTCTCACGGGCGAGTTTGTCGGCGGCGGCCTGCGCCAGCTGGGATTCTTTCGCAGCTTTGTCCTGCGCTACCTTTATGTCGCGTGCACGTAATTCATTCTGCTTTTTCAGCGCATCTTTCGCCGCATCAGCGAGCAGTTTGGCCTGCTTCTGTTTTTCCTTTTCAACCTCCTGCTCCTTCAGCTTGCGAACCGCTGCGTCCTTCTGCATTTTTTCGCGAGCGATATCGGCCGGGTTCGGAGCCGGTGGTGGCGGTGGTGGCGGTGGTGGTGCTTTAACGGCGGGCGGTGGGGGCGGCGGCACCGCCTTGGGCGGCGGTGGCGGTGGCGGTGGCGGTGGCGGTGGCGGTGGCGGCGTGACGGGCTCTGGAGCTGCTGCGGGCGGTGTCACTGCTTGGGGTGGAGCTACCGAAGTGACCAACTCGACCGCGACCGGTGCGTGCTCCACATGCTTCCAGCGGACGCTGAAAATTAGCCCCGCTGCAAGTACGATATGAACGAGGATTGCCCCGATCCAGGCTTTTGTTTTTGACGCCTCCACGCTCACTAACCGCCCTCTTTGGCGACCAACCCTACACGTTTCACGCCCTGCGCATGCAGCGCACCGAGCAAGCCGACCACCTCGTCGTATTTCACGTTCTTGTCTGCGGCGATCACGACCGGGCGATCTTTCACTTTTTGCAGTTCAAGCACCCGAGTCACAACGATTGCACGTGTCAATTTTTCGCGCGACACGACATTGCCATCACGCAAACTGATCGCGCCGTCGGCCTTGACCGTCACTTCAATCGGATCGCTCTGCGTTGCCGTCAGCGGCTGACCCACACTCGGCAATTCGATTTCGCCGGTGCGAAGCGCAGGCGTAGCAATCATGAACACGATAAGTAGCACCAACATGACGTCGATGAAGGGAACGACGTTGATCTGGCTGACGAGTTTGCGGCGTTGCATGGCGCGCGCTTAAGCCTGACGTTGCAAAATATTCAGGAACTCTTCCATGAAGGTTTCCAGTTGTGTCTGAATGCGGTCCAGCTGCGCCTGAAAGCGGTTGTACGCCACGACCGCCGGGATCGCCGCAAACAAGCCAATGGCCGTCGCAATCAGCGCCTCAGCGATGCCCGGTGCCACCTGCGCGAGCGTGGCCTGCCCAACGCTGGCCAGGCCACGAAACGAATTCATAATGCCCCACACGGTGCCAAGTAAACCAATGTAGGGGCTCACGCTGGCGACCGTGGCGAGGCCGGGTAGTTGATGCTCAAGTGCGTCGATCTCGCGCTGCATCGCGGCCTTGAGTGCGCGGCGGGTGCCATCGACAACGGCTTCTTTTGACACCGATGCCTGTCGCTTTTGTTTGATGAATTCACGGAAGCCTGCGGCGAACACCTCGGCTTGCGGCCCGTGTTTTTCGCGGCCTTCGCTGACGCGCTGATAGAGCTGATTTAAGTCCGAGCCCTGCCAAAACGTATCGTCGAACGTTGCGTTCTTTCTAGCTGCACGCTTCAATGTCGCGCCCTTGTAAAAGATTAACCACCACGACCATAGCGATAAAAGCACCAGCAGCAACATGACCGCTTGCACCGGCAGGCTGGCTCCGGTGATAAGGTGAAGAAACGAGAGATCAGCAGTTGGCTTCATTCGGCAATCGGAAGAATGGTTGATTTCATGGCAGCACGAAGCAGTGGCGGCATTCGGATCGGGCCGGACAAATCGCTGGCGATGAATGCCAGTGTGACTACCGCAGACAGTAACAGTTCATCGCCGCGCAATACACGCTGAACGATCACGAGTTTGCTCGCTCCGACTTCGGTAGGCTCGGCGGTCACAGTAATCATATTGCCGAGCACTGCCGGCAAGTGGTAGTCCGCTTCAACCCGACGCACGACGAACACTGCTTTCATGTCCCGCTGAATCGCGTCAAGCTCAAAGCCAGCAGCACGCAACCATTCGGTGCGCGCACGCTCCAGATAGCGCAGATAGTTGGCGTAATAAACCACGGCACCGACGTCCGTGTCCTCGTAATAAATGCGGATGGGAATCGAGAACGGCTTCATTCGGTAAACAGCTCCCCAGTGCCCATCGCCGCAGGTGGCACCAAGCCAAAATGCCGATATGCACGCGCCGTCGCCACACGCCCGCGACTGGTGCGCTGAATGTAGCCCTGCTGAATCAAAAACGGTTCGAT
>JBDSYI010000507.1:0-35939 GCA_039925745.1 Casimicrobium sp.
GCAGTCACCGACATCACCGTGAATGAGGTCGTCCGGGTGACCGAATCCCAGAACAGGGGATCCTGGAATATCTTGCCGTAGTTATCGAACCAGACAAACGGCACTCGGTTCGGTCGAGTCAACTTCAGATCAAACAGGCTTATCCAAAACGAATAAAGCACCGGAAAGACAGCAACCACCATCAGCACCACCATCATCGGTGCCAGAAGCAGCATGGCGCTTTTCTGGTCGTATGCGCTGACGGGATACTGGATGGCGCGCCGAAGCGCCCTGAGTGGATTTTTCATCGGGTATTTCTGGTCGGCCTGCGCCGGGCAGACGTCAATGTGTCCGCCCAATCACAATTACTTACGCATGTCGTTCCACGCTACCGTGGATTTTTTTAGTGCCGCGGCAACAGTGCTCTTCCCAATGATGGCTGACTGCCAGGCTGAGCTATTGACTTCATCCCATTCGCCAAACCAGCGAGCGATGACATCCTTCTTGCGCGCGAACTGTTGCTGCTTTTCATACATCGCGATGTCAGAATATTTGTCATAGATGGCCTTCACCTCGGGATCTTTGAATAGCTCTTTGACCGCAAAGCCGGAGCCAATATCGGCGAACATCATCTTCTGGAACTGGTACTTACCGTCCGCCTTGCCTCCGAACCACTCGATTAGCTTGACGGCATTCGCCGACCGCGTTTTGTCTGCGGCCGCTTGTGGCGTCATGCCATAAAAGCGCAGCCAGCCGACGGTCGCATTGGAGCCGCCGGGCCCTGCGGGCATGAGGGATTGCTTCACGTGACCAGCAATTGAAGATTGCTTGGGATCATTCAGGGTACGTACTCGGTAACGCGCTAACAGGGAAAATGCGTGGTTGCCTGAGGTGAAGGACTTCAGACCATTGAGCTCGCCCGTTTCGACGCACGCGGGCGACACGATTTTGTGCTTGTTGACCGCATCCACAATCCATTGCAGGGCTTTGACAGCGCCTTTTTGGGGGTCAGCCATCACCGGGTTGCCGTTGTCGTCAACAAAGCGGCCGCCGTTGGAGTAAACCATGGCGGTCATGAATTCGATGAGCCAACTTTCTTTGGCCATCGACAGCATCAGGGGGTACTCGCACACCCCAGCTTTTTTGATCAGGAGCGACTGCTGGACCACCTCGTCCCACGTTTTGGGTGGTTCGTTGATACCAACCTTTTTGAGCTTTTCGGCATCGTGGAAAAAGGCCATGTAGTCCGAGTAATAGGTTAGCCCGTATTGCTTACCCTTGTACTGCATGGATTTGGTGGCGAAGTCGTCGGCATCAGCGTTGTACTTCATGAGTTCGGGATACCCGTTGATCGGCGCAAGCCAACCTGCATCGGCCCACTCGGGCAACCAACTGTCGGACACCCACATGACGTCCAGTGGCGCTTTTCCTACAAACTTGGTCACCATGGCATCACGATACTGCGCCCAGGGCGAGTTGCTGTAGTTGACCTTGATGCCAGTTTTTGCTTCAAAGGCTGTCAGGTGACTTTTGACTACGTCCACACCTGCTGACCAGGTGTGGAAGTTCAGGGGCACACCCTGAGCGAATGCTGGTAACGCCAGCAGCCCAGTGCCCGCAACGCCAGTAGCTGCGGACATTTTCAGGAAATCGCGGCGGCTGGTTTCATGTGTCCATAACTTGCTCATGATGTGATCCTTTAAAGTGTTTAACCAATGCAAATTTGCGTTTATTGATTTTTAAGTCGTCAGTTGACGATTTAACCATCGTTTTCTGTTACACGCCATAGACTTGCATTGCGACGGGTCTATTTAATGGGCGAAAATGAAACCGGGTTTAGAAACACGCTTTCCTGATGCACCAAATATGGCAAGATGCTGGGGACGAAGGCCTGCCACTCTGTGTCCTGCCCCATCTTCGCGCGCTGGCTGCCCCGGTGGCCCATGTCCTGATAGGCCCAAAGGAAAACTACTGAGTTCAGGACGCCCGACTCCTTGCTCCAGCAGCCGATCAACTGGGCATATTTGGTGATGATGTGCAGGCCGTTGGCCTGATAGAGCTTCAGAAATTCAGGTGCCTTACCGGGCTGAATCTGGTAGGTGCGCATTTCAAGAATCACAGTCTCTCCTAAGTATAAAAACGCCAGCGAAGCGCTTTCACTAACCCTCCGCGCTGGACAATAATCGTCAACTGACGATATATTCTGCCATCAGATGAGCCTTGAGCGATGAAAGCTAAATCCGATCTTCTGAGCGCCAGTAACCGCCAAAAAACATCCGTCGCCCCTAAGAACGGCGGACGCCGTGTCACGGTCCGAATGCCCGCAGCCCAACGACGTGCGCAAGTGCTGGCCAAGGCCTATGATTTTTTTGCAGAATACGGTCTGACCGCTCAAACCCGAGCGCTAGCCGATGCCTGCGGCATTTCACAACGCTTGCTCTACAGCATCTTTCCGAACAAGGCAGCGCTCATCAATGCGGTTTACGAAACAGAAATTGCGGGCGTCTTCAAGGCCATATGGTTTGCCCAGTTAGCTGATCGCACCAAGCCCATTGAGCAGCGGCTCAACGCTTTTTACCGTGAGTATTACGACACTGTTCTGACGCGACGCTGGCTGCGACTTTTCCTCTATGCCTCTTTGGCAGAAGTAGAAATGGCGCCCACGTACATCGCTGAAATCATCACGCGTCTGCTCGACACGATTGTCGAGGAAACCGCCAAGGAGGCCGGCTTGCGTATCCCGGAAAATCCGGCGGAACTGAGAGAAATCGGCTGGATTCTTCACGGCGCGGTCTCCCACCTGGCGATCCGCCGTGAGGTCTATGGCGGACCAAGCCAATTGCCAGTTGAGGTGGTGCTGCAACTAACGGTTACGTCATTTCTCGTTGGTCTGCGGGCCATCCTTCCGTTAATCGCTGAAGCGGACTGAGCGACGCCGAACAGGAGCCGACGATCCCATTGGGAAATCGGTCACCTTGCCGATGCTGAAGCGCTCAAAAAAGTTGGCTTAAATACGCTCAGCCGTTGCAATTGAAGGTGTCAAGCGCGAAATGCAAAAAACGAGCTTGAAGTAACCGCCTGCATAGCGACCTGCCCGCCGAGCCCGGTGCAACCAATATATTGACGACGACTGGCGATGGCGTTTGATGTTCCGGCACGCGGCGCGGATGGCTGTTGCGGCTGTGTCCAGAGGCTGTCTGGATGGTACCGTGCGCGGCAATGACAGCATTTGTTTGAACTAAAGCGCGCGCAAAGGCTGGCTAGCTAAATCGTTAATAGTCGCCTTTTCGCTAAAACGTGACACAGCCCCTATGTAGTAGACGTCTTACAAGAAAACCGGAGGTTCAATATGTCGCAAAAAAAGCACCCGAAGGTGCCTTTTTTTCGTTCACCGAGAGCTTACGAACCGCCGCCCGAAACATTGGCAAAGCGGGCCTCTGGACGATCATCCGAACGATGGATCGTCGTCACTTCTTTTTTCATCGCCCATGGACGAATCTGATGGTGCAGAGTGACGTAGTAGTACTCTTCTTTGGTGCGCTCGAGTGCGCGACGGATCAATGCATTGCGCTTGACTTCGTCGGGCTCGATTTTGAGCTGATCGATGATGGCGTCGAGGCGCGTATCGTTGATCCGACCGAGGTTGAAGTTGCCATCAGCGCCGGTGGTTTTGGTACGCACCAGTGATTGCAGGGAATACAGCGCATCGTAGGTCGCCACACCCCAGCCCAACATGTAGACGCTGGTATCGAAGTTTTGAATCTTCGCGATGTAGGGTGCGAAATTCATTGAGTTCAACTTCGGTTTCATGCCGATTTTTGCCCACATGGCCACAATCGCCTGACACACCTTTTCGTCGTTGACATAGCGATTGTTCGGGCAGTCGAGCGTCAGTTCGAAGCCGTCCGGATAGCCAGCTTCAACCAGTAATTTCTTGGCTTTGATCGGGTTGTATTCAGACTTGTCGATGTCGGTGCTGTAGCCGTTAACGCCGGGCGCTACCATCATGCCAGCAGGCACAGATAGTCCGCGCATGATGGCGCGCTTGATGCCTTCGCGATCCACGGCAAGTGACAGCGCTTCACGAACGCGCTTGTCTTTGAACGGATTTTTGCCCTTGACGTTGGTGTACTTGGCCTCGTCGCTGTGTTGATCCATGCCGAGGAAAATCGTGCGTACTTCAATGCCTTCCATTACGCGCAGTTTCGGGTCCTTTTTTAAGCGCTCAACGTCTTGCGGGGGCACTTCGGTGACGAGGTCCACGTCGCCCGCGATGAGTGCGGCAATCCGCGTCGCGTCGGCCTTGATGGGCAGGTAGGTGTAGGCCGTTACGTTGCCGTTTTTCTTGCCCCACCAATTAGCGTTGTCGGTGAACTCAATTTTTTGCTCAGGAGCCCAGCTCTTCCACACGTATGGGCCTGTGCCCATGGCGTTGCGCGAGGCGTAGGTGTCTTCCTTCGCCTTGTAATCCTGAATATTGTTCGCTTTGTTTTTCTCGGCCCACGCCTTGCTCATGATGCGGAAATCGATGATGTTCCGGAGCAGAATCGGGTTCGGGGCGGGCATGATGAAATCGACCGTGTAGTCGTCGATTTTTTTCACGTCTGAGATGCCCGCGATGTAGATTTGCATCGTGCCCTGCGGCTGCTTGATGCGGTTGAAACTGAACACTACGTCGTCAGCGGTAAACGGCGTTCCGTCGTGGAATTTGACGCCTTTGCGCAATTCAAAGCGGACCTGAGTAGGCGAGATGTACGTCCATTTGGTGGCGAGCGCTGGCTCTACTTCATATTTCGCGTTGTAGCGCGTCAAACCCTCATATACGTGCATCAAAATCGCGTTTGTGGTCGCGTGATTCTGCGAATGCGGATCCGCAGTCAAAATATCGTTTTGCGCCGCTGCTCTGAGCGTCGCTGCCTGGCTGGTCGCCAGCGTCAAGCCAAGTGCGGCAACCAGCGCCACACGTTTAAAACAATTCATAAATTCCCCCAAAAAATTTAATCCGGTAATTTACTTTAAATCTTGTTGCTGCGCACGCCATATGCGAGGAGGGTTATCCCGGAACTTCGGTGGCGAAAGCGGCTACACTCTTTCGGGTCAATAGAAAAGGGGAGGTGTCCGATGCAGATCGGCATCATCAAAGAGACGGCAGCGGGTGAAACGCGCGTCGCCGCCACACCGGAAACGGTCAAGAAAATCGCTGCAATTCCGGGCATCACCATAGTGCTGGAGTCAGGTGCGGGCAACGCATCCAGCCTGCTTGACGAGGCGTACGCGGCGGCGGGCGCGATGATCAAAGCCAGCGCGCAGGAAGTGCTGGCGGAGAGCGACATCGTGCTCAAAGTGCGCGGCCCCAGCGCTGGCGAATTGACCGCAGTCAAGAATGGCGCAAGTATTATTGGGCTCTTAAATCCGTTCAATGCGGAAGGCATCGCAGCGCTCAAGGCGCACGGCGTCAACGGCTTCTCGATGGACAAAGCGCCGCGCACCACGCGCGCGCAAAGCATGGATGTGCTGTCGTCGCAGGCCAACATTGCGGGTTACAAATCCGTGATTCTCGCGGCTAATCACTACCCCAAATTTTTCCCAATGCTGATGACCGCGGCGGGCACGGTGAAAGCCGCCCGTGTTGTCATTCTCGGTGTCGGCGTTGCGGGCTTGCAAGCTATCGCTACCGCTAAACGATTGGGCGCTGTCATCGAAGCATCCGACGTGCGTCCTTCCGTTAAAGAGCAAGTCGAGTCGCTTGGCGCGAAGTTCATCGACGTGCCGTATGAGACCGATGAAGAGCGCGAAGCAGCGGTGGGCGTTGGCGGCTACGCCAAGGCCATGCCAGAGAGCTGGATGTCGCGGCAGCGCGCAGAAGTCGCCAAGCGCGTCGCGATGGCGGATATCGTCATCACCACGGCTTTGATCCCCGGTCGCCCGGCTCCAGTGCTAGTCACTGAAGACATGGTTAAAGCGATGAAGCCAGGTTCGGTCATCATCGATCTCGCAGCAGAACAGGGCGGCAATTGCCCTCTGACCGTGAAGGACGAAGTGGTGGTCAAGCACGGCGTGACGCTGGTCGGCCACACCAATCTCGCGGCGCTGTTGCCACAAGACGCTAGCGCACTTTACTCTCGCAATCTGCTGGATTTTTTGAAGCTGCTGGTTGATTTCAAGACGGGGACTTTCAAGATTGACCTTGAGGACGATATCGTTGCGGCCACATTGGTTACAGGAGACAAAAAATGAGCGGTGTAGACCATATTGTCATCAACCTGATCATTTTCGTTTTGGCGATCTATGTGGGCTATCACGTCGTCTGGAACGTGACACCTGCGCTGCACACGCCGCTGATGGCAGTGACCAACGCGATCTCGGCGATCATCATCGTTGGCGCGATGCTTGCCGCTGCGTTGACCGAAACGACACTTGGCAAAACAATGGGCGTGCTCGCCGTGGCACTGGCTGCCGTGAACGTGTTCGGTGGATTTTTAGTGACCAAACGCATGCTCGAGATGTTCAAGAAAAAAGAGAAAAAAGTTGCACCGACGGAGGCTGCTAAATGAGCATGAACTTAGTCGTTCTTCTCTATCTGGTTGCGTCGATCTTTTTCATTCAGGCGCTTAAAGGCCTGTCGCACCCAACGACCTCGATTAAAGGCAATCGATTCGGCATGGTCGGCATGGCCATCGCGGCCGTAACGACCTGTGCATTGATCTATAACCTCGCCGGTAATTCGGCGGCGGGTTTGAGCTATGTGCTGCTCGGGTTGATCGTCGGCGGCGGTATCGGTGCCGTCATGGCCAAGCGCGTTGAAATGACCAAGATGCCGGAGCTGGTCGCGTTCATGCACAGCATGATTGGCTTGGCTGCAGTGTTCATCGCGGTCGCAGCCGTGGCCGAGCCGTATGCGTTCGGCATCACGCAAAAAGGCGCGCTGATCCCTGGCGGTAACCGTATTGAGCTCGCTCTGGGCGCGTTCATCGGTGCAATCACTTTCACCGGTTCCGTGATCGCGTTCGGAAAGCTCTCGGGCAAATACAAATTTCGTCTGTTTCAGGGCGCGCCGGTCACGTTCAAAGGACAACATCCGCTGAACGCAGTGCTCGGACTGGCAACGCTGTTTTTCATCTACAGCTTTTGGAGTACCGAGTCATTCAACGCGTTCATGGTCATCATCGCACTCGGTTTCTTGCTGGGCATACTGATCATCATCCCGATTGGTGGTGCCGACATGCCGGTCGTGGTGTCGATGCTGAACAGCTATTCCGGTTGGGCAGCGGCGGGCATTGGTTTCTCGCTCAATAACCCGATGTTGATCATCGCTGGCTCGCTCGTCGGATCAAGCGGTGCGATTTTGTCGTACATCATGTGCAAAGCGATGAACCGCTCGTTCATCAGTGTGATTTTGGGCGGCTTTGGTGGGGACGCGGGCACAGTGACGGGTTCGAAAGAAGCTCGCCCCGTCAAGAGCGGCAGCGCTGACGACGCAGCGTTCATGCTGTCGAACGCGGACAGCGTTGTCATCGTTCCCGGCTACGGCCTCGCAGTAGCGCGTGCGCAGCATGCAACTAAAGAACTGGCACAGAAACTGATCGCCAAAGGCATAAGCGTGAAGTATGCGATTCATCCCGTAGCGGGCCGCATGCCGGGCCACATGAACGTGCTGCTCGCCGAAGCCGAAGTACCCTACGATCAGGTGTACGAGATGGAGGACATCAACTCCGATTTCGCGCAAACCGACGTTGTGCTGGTGCTCGGCGCCAACGACGTGGTGAACCCCCTCGCGTTGCAGAAAGGCAGCCCGATTTACGGCATGCCGATTCTTGAGGCATACAAAGCGCGCACGGTGATCGTCAACAAGCGCTCTATGGCGGCAGGCTACGCTGGGCTCGACAACGAACTCTTCTACATGGACAAAACCATGATGGTATTCGGCGACGCCAAGGGTGTGGTTGAGGCCATGCTCAAAGCGGTCGAGTAGACCCGGCCAATCGCTAGCAGCGGCTTCATCGCGACCGATATCTCGAAATTCGAGTGGGTCGCGGTACGGCCGCTTCTGCGGTTCCTACATTTTGCGAATGCTTCACGCTGCTTAGTTTTACGTGCCACTTCGCCATAATCTCCTAGCGCTGGCCATTGCCACGATCTGGGGCTTGACCTTTGTCTCAATCAAAATCGCGCTGCAAACGATGCCGCCTTTCGCGCTGTCGGGCTGGCGTTTTTTTATGGCGGCCGTGCCGTTGGTGTTTTTTGTGGGCAAGCCGCAGGTGGCGTGGCGCTGGCTGTTTATCTACGCTGCGTTCATCGCCATCGGCCAGTTTGTGATTCTCTTCATCGCGCTCAATCTGGGCATGCCTGCGGGCCTTTTGTCGCTTATCGTGCAGACGCAGGTTTTCTTCACCATTGGCCTCGCCGTCGCGTTCTTCCGCGAATCCGTGCAGCGCTGGCACATCGTGGGCGCGGTGATTGCAGCGGTAGGTCTGATCGTGATCGGAGTGAGCAAGCTGCAGGGCGGCCTTGGCCTGGCATTTACGCTAGTACTCGTCGGCGCGTTCTTCTGGGGGGCGGGCAATACCGTGGCCAAGCATGTCGCCCGAGTCGCCGAAGGTGGGCGCGTGAACGCGATGAATTTCGTGGCGTGGACGAGCCTTGCGGCAGTGCCGATGCTGATCGTGATTTCGTTGGTGATGGAAGGCAGCGACGCGCTGATGCGTCCGCTCACGGCGCATAGCTGGAGTTTGTGGGGGCACCTTGGTGTGCTCGCGTATGCGGCGCAGGTGTTTGGCTACGGGCTATGGTCTAACCTGTTGACGCGCTACCCCGCATCTGCAGTGTCGCCGTTTGCACTCTGGGTGCCAGTGGCAGGCATGTCGGCCACCGCGTGGATGTTCGGCGAATCGCTCACAGGTGTTCAGATTGTCGGCGCAATCATCGTGCTTGCGGGGTTGGCCGTTGCGGTTTTGGGACCGATTTTCAGGCAAAAAATGGCGTAAGCGGTTCGACTTTTACGAATTTTGGCCGCTAGCCCCAGTGTGGCGGCGCTTACGTTGAAAAGCTGATACCGCACACGGGCGCATCTTTTGCGTGCACTTCGTCAGTGGTTTCCACCTGAATAGTGGCGTGATCGATGTCATATTTTTCGCTAAGCTCATCGCAGATGAGCGTCAGCCACGCGTCGCCCGGATGACCGTTCGGGCAAACGACGTGGGCGGTCAGCGCGACCGTTTCGGTTGACAGCGCCCAGATGTGCAAATCGTGCAGCGCCTTCACGTGCACGTCTGCGGCAAGATAGCGCGACACGGCAACCGCGTCGATATGCGGTGGCACGCCATCGAGCGACAGGCGCACCGAATCCACCAACAGCCGCCACGACCCCACAGCGATCACGGCCGCGATGATGAGGCTAGTGAGCGGATCGAGCCACAGCCAGCCGGTCCACGCCATCACCAACGCGCTGACGACGACCCCGAGCGACACTGCGGCATCCGCGACCATGTGCAGATAGGCTCCGCGAACGTTGATGTCCGTCTTGCTGCCACGCATGAAGAGCCAGGCGGTGAACCCATTGATCAGAATGCCGATCGTCGCGATCCAGACGACGGGCCCGGTCATGATCGGCTGTGGATTGGCAAACCGCGTCATCGATTCCCACACGATCACGCCGAGCGCGGCGAACAGCAGCATCGCATTCGCCATTGCCGCCAGGATTGAACTGCGCCCGAGTCCGTATGAATGCCGCGACGAAGGCTCGCGCCGCGACAGCCAGACGGCGGCCCACGCCAGCAACAGCCCGAGAACATCAGAAAAATTGTGCCCAGCGTCCGCGACCAGCGATAGCGAATTGAGCCAGAAGCCAGCTGCCGCCTCAATCGCCGCATACGTGACATTCAGCGCGATGCCAATGGCAAACACGCGGTCATAGTTCATGGGCCCGTGCGAATGTCCGCCCGGGCCATGCGAATGGCCGCCGTGGTCGCCATGGCCCGCGTCACGCGCGTGATGATCATGTCCGTGATCATGCGGGTGGTCGTGATCGTGCGGATGAGGATTGGGGTGACCTTGCATATTTAGTGCTCAGTCCGCGCCGATCAGCACTTTGACGTGCTCGCCAACACTTCGTGCCAGGGCGTCCAGCGAGTAACCGCCTTCGAGCGTCGACACAATGCTGCCGTTCGAATACAGATCGGCGACAGCAACCAACTGCTGCGTTACCCAGCGATAGTCCGCCTCCACCCAACCGAGCGAGGCCAGGTCGTCGTCACGATGCGCGTCGAAACCGGCAGAAATCACGATCAACTCCGGCTGAAATTCTTGCAGCGCGGGGAGCCAGCGATCGGTTACGGCGGCGCGCATCGCGTCACCCTTTGTGTAAGCCGTCAATGGCACGTTGACCATGTTGTCGGCAAGCGGTCGCTCGCCAGTGCCAGGATAGAGATGGTGCTGAAAGGTCGACACCATGAGCACGCGCCCGGCATCGCACTCCTCGGCCAGAATGTCTTCAGAACCATTACCGTGGTGCACGTCAAAATCAACCAGCGCCACGCGTTGTAAACCATGTGCCTCAAGCGCGTGCAGCACGGCAATTGCTGCGCTATTCAAAAAGCAAAATCCCATCGCGCGATTGCGCTCGGCGTGATGCCCTGGCGGCCGGATATTGCAAAACGCTCGCTCGACTTCGCCGGTGCAAACCAGATCCACTGCCCGCACGGCCGCACCGACGGCGTGCAACACCGCATTCAGGGTGTGCGGATTCATCGTCGTGTCGCCGTCGATACCGGCATAGCCTTGCAGTGGTGAGATCGCAAGAAGCTCGTCCAGCAGCTCAGCACTGTGAGCGCGCAAGATTACCTCACGTGTGGCCGCCGGAGCCGTCTCTTCCCGCATGAAATCGAGCAGTCCGGTTCCCCGTAAATAATCATTGATGACGCGCACGCGATCCGGGCATTCGGGGTGATGTGACCCCATTTCGTGCTGGGTTGAAGACGGGTGAGTAATGTAGGCAACAGTCATAGTGAGCAGTTTAGCGGGCATGCGCGCGGCTTGCATCGAAGGTGTTAAAAACATGGCCGGTCAACACCGTTCCTGTCGCGCGTCCACGATGGCCTGGAAACCGCGTAACTTGACTGTGCCCTGATGTTTGTCGAGTCCGAGTAGGGGTTTCGTGCCGCAGCCGCCGACTGCGAAAATCGCGTGAATCGGCGTGACTTGCGTCCTCTTCGTCGCCATTATTTGGCTGCACTGCAATGAAAACTATATCAATTCCGCTCCGCCCAGATTCCTCTGCATTTGACACGGTGATCGCACACGCGATTCGCGGAAATCTGACGGAGGCACTGCCGCTGCTCGAACGCATCGAACCGTCGACAATTTCCGACGAGTTGAAGGCCACACGAGCCTGTATGTTGGCTCGATTTGCAGGGCCGCGTGGCGTCGCCGACATAGTCGGTGTTCCTGCGGTGGTCTCGAACCTGATTAATCTGTTTCAAAATTATTGGCATGGCCAGCTGATGCGATCGCAGGCGAAAGATCTTGCAGAAACGTCGTTGCGAACGGGGCTCACTCAACTGCTGCGGGCTGAAGCGGTAGCGCTCTCCGCTGAGCCTGATCTGGATGAGTTGTCAGCGGCCGTGGTGGCGTTTGTCGAGCGCAAGGGCATGCATGCGTTGGGCGGCATTACGTCGCCGTATCGTGAGCTGATGATTTGGCGACGGGAAGACGAAAAGCGGTATCCGGTGACGCTCGTTGAGGGATCCATCGAAGTACCAATCGTGTTTATGGACGATTTTCTGGTCTGCGGCTGGCTTCGCTATGCGACGTGCGACAAGCGTGGTACCGGCGGCTGGGCGAAACCGGACAAGCTGTACGCGGTGAAGCGACGCTATGACGTTACCAGTCAAGCCTTCGTAGTGAGCTACGTCCATCACGAAGGCCAACATTTTTTTGACTTCCAACAATTTCCAAAACTTGAGCAGCCGGAACTTGAATACAGAGCGAAGCTCGCGGAAATCATCGCCACTCAAACCGACGATTATCTGTTTGATCTGCTGAAAGACTTCGGCAACAGCGCCGCGCGTGGCCGCGGCTTACCGCACTCGCACGCAGCGTTTTGGTTGCTCGCGAACCTGAAAATGAGAATTGGCCGTGATCCAGCGTTCGAGGTCAATGGATGGCGATCGTTTTCGCCTGCGGCGATCCGATCCGCGGCGCGCGCAGAGCTGCTGGAATCAAGCGCTCAGTTGCGAGCGCTGGGCGCTGCCAGCGTGACGGGCTATTTGCCGGAGTAAATGGATTCGTTTTGATCGTGCAAAACGAGGATCAACGGATTGCGCTGTGGTGCGGGCGTTGGCGTAGGTCGGCAACCGTCGGCGCGACAGTGGCGCGTCCAACAAAAAAGGCCCCGAAGGGCCCTTTTTTAGCGGAACAGTTGAGCGACGTTTACACGCGCTTCTTGAACTCATCGGTACGCGTATCGATCTCGATCACGTCGCCCGTGTTTACAAACGCCGGAACCGGGATCTCGAAACCCGTTCCTTTGAGGCGTGCAGGCTTCATGACCTTGCCGGAAGTGTCGCCACGAACCGCAGGCTCGGTGTACTCGACTTCACGAACCAGCGTGGTCGGAATTTCAAGGCCGATGGCGCGTCCGTCGTAGAACGTGACCTCGCACGGCATTGCGTCTTCGAGGTACTTGAGCGCGTCGCCCATGCTGTCTTTTTCGATGTCGTACTGGTTGTACTCCGCATCCATGAATGCGTACATCGGGTCGTTGAAGTAGCTGTACGTGACTTCTTTTTTCTCTAGCATGACGACTTCAAATTTGTCGTCCGCCTTGAATACGGTTTCAGTGCCACCGTTTGAGAGCAGATTCTTCAGTTTCGCTTTAACGACAGCGGCGTTGCGGCCCGATTTTGACAGCTCGGCCTTAATGACAACCATCGGCGCGCCGCTGATCATGATGACGTTACCAGTGCGGAGTTCAGATGCGAGTTTCATAGATTAATTTTTAGAGGTTACGCGCCTGAAACGTTCGGATTCAATCGCGACGGACACGATCAATGGGACTGGCGCTGGTTTTCGTAGCAAAGCCTTTAATTTTAGCTAATTTTTTGCTTTGTCTGCGAATTTAGGAATTTGAGGAGACGCGTGGCGAGGTCGGTTTCGGCGAATAAGTGGTCGCGCCAGCGGCTGGCGTGAGCCGCAAGTGTGGGTAATTGCCTGGCGAAACCGGCGTAGACGGCTGCGTCCACGTCACCGCGATTGAAGGCGTGGTGAGCACGTGTGAGCGCGTCGGTGGCATCAGGTGCGAGGCCTTCACAATAACGATCCAGCCATGCGTCCAGCTTGATGAAATGGGCATTGTCCGGGGTCGGGTAGATATGCCAGAGAAACGGCTTTGCTGCGTACTGGGCGCGCAGGAAGGAGTCCTCGCCCCGCACCACAAGGACATCGAACTCGCCGAGGAGGGCGTCGAATCGGGTTTGTGCGACGGGCGCGGTGGCGAACCACGCTGGGTCGGCGTCGTCGAGTTTGCACGATGTCGTGACATGGCCTTTAAGGGCAGTGGCGAACGCGCGTACGGGGGCATGCGGGTAGGCGAAGGCGAATAGGTGCGTCGCGTTGTCATCAGCGCACTTGGTTCCAGTCGAGGAAACGGCCGCCAAACCGCGCTCCCGGATCAGACCGCCACTTGCCGCAGTAAAACCCGGACAGAAAAAATACTTCGTCAACGGAAGCCTCTGATGCGCCGAGGGAAGTCCGTGCACGCCGTCAACCCACGCCTCTGCAGTGAGGTATTCGAGGTTGATCCAGACTGGCTTTTCGGTGAGCGCTGCCATTGCTTCGACATACGCCGACGGCGGGTCGCAGGCAAAGGCTTCAATCACAACTTCGGCGGGCGGCAGCGCGTCGGAAATGCGCCACGCAATAACGTCCACGCCGAGCAGATTTTGCTGCGTCAACGTCGGGTCAATCTCCGGCGCAACGAATCGAAACGCTTCGAGATCGTCAACGATGAGCCGGACTTTGCAGCCGCGTTCAACGACTAGCTGTCGGGCCAATCGCCAACAAACGCCGATGTCGCCATAGTTGTCGACGACATGACAGAAAAGGTCAATTGAAGGCATCAGCTTTTGCGTAAAAACGCCATAAATCAAGGGCTAAGGCCTGAAAATTACTAAAGTCGATATTGTAATTATTCAACAATCAACCCCCGTAGAACGGTTAATTCGGCGAAAAGCTGAAGCAGAAATACTTGACCCGAATAGCGTTTGTCTACGCCGCCGAAATCAACGCTTCCAATTTGCCCGCATCGACTGCAAACGCGCGAATGCCTTCCGCCAATTTCTCCGTTGCCATCGCGTCGTTGTTGAGCGCATAGCGAAACGCCGGCTCGGCCGTGTTGAGTTTGACTGGGGCGACTGCCGCCGTGTCCGGTGGCAAAAGTTTGCGCTCGACTGGATCGCTCATGCCTTGCAATTGGTTCAACAAATCTGGCGAAATGGTGAGCAAGTCACACCCCGCCAAAGCGAGGATTTCGCCGATGTTCCTGAAGCTTGCGCCCATCACTTCGGTCTTGTAGCCGTAGTGTTTGAAGTAGGAGTAGATAAAGCGCACGGATTGCACGCCAGGGTCTTCTTCGGCCGTGAAATCCTTGCCGTCGCGCTTTTTGTACCAGTCCATGATGCGGCCCACGAACGGCGAAATCAGCGTGATCTTGCCCTCGGCACAGGCGGCCGCCTGAATCGGGCTAAAAAGCAAAGTGAGGTTGCAGTGAATTCCCTCTTTCTCAAGCACGGTGGCGGCCTGAATACCTTCCCAGGTCGAAGCAATTTTGATCAGCACGCGTTCTTTGCCGATTCCTGCCGCAGCGTAAAGCGCGATCAGTTCGTGCGCCTTCGCAATGGTCGCCAGGGTGTCAAACGAGAGTCGCGCATCGACCTCGGTGGATACACGACCCGGCACGATTTTGAGGATTTCGAGACCAAAGCGGATGAGCACGCGATCAACAATCTCGCCAACCGCCAGCGCACGATTCGCGGCCACCGTTTCGCTGAATAACGGCTTGTAGGCGTCTTGTTGCACCGCCTTCAAAATCAGCGATGGATTGGTCGTGGCGTCCCTTGGCGCATAGGCGCGCATCGAATTGAAGTCGCCAGTGTCGGCGACAACGATGGTGAATTGTTTTAGCTGATCGAGCGTGTTCATAGTGTGCGGTTGGCTTTCTGGGCTTGCGTTTGTCGTCGTGCGCCGAGCGAAGGATCATGTGACACCGGGACTGTCCTGAAATTAGCAACAGCCAAAGCGGTGAACGCGATCCTTTGCCGTGAGGCTCAGGATGACGATATTTATCGTGCGTATTGTCGCCATGTAGCCCTGTAACTGCCTCTTGTTGTTTTACTACATGCCTGTTATTGTTAAGGCATGGAAAGCAATTTTGATCTCGTAATTTTCGGCGGCACGGGCGATCTGGCGCTGCGCAAACTATACCCTGCATTGTTTCTCGCCGATTGCGATGACAGGCTGCACCCACAGGGGCGCATCATCGCCGCTGCGCGGCAAGCGCTGGACGAAGCAGACTTTCGTGCCAAGGTGTCGGAAGCGCTCGCGCGCTTTGTGCCGGAACTCGTGCAGGGCGCGCGCGCTGAATGTTTGCAGCGCTTTCTCTCGCGTCTGACGTACTTCGCGCTCGACGTGAACGATGTGAATCAATATCGCGACCTAAAAGAATCACTCGATGAGCGCGACAGTCATACCGTGTTTTATTTGTCGGTCGGCCCGAAGCTGTTTGCACCGATTATTGGCGGGTTGAAACAAGCGGGTTTGAATACCGCCGAGACGCGCATCGTGCTCGAAAAACCTCTCGGTCGCGATCTCGCCTCATCGCGTCAATTAAATTCGCTGGTGCTCGACGCATTCACTGAGTCACAGGTCTATCGCATCGATCATTATCTTGGTAAGGAGACGGTGCAGAATCTGCTGGCGCTGCGTTTCGGAAATACGTTTCTGGAGCCGTTATGGAACCGAACCTGGGTGAGCGATGTGCAGATCACTATCGCCGAGTCGGTCGGTGTCGAGACGCGCGGTGAGTTCTATGACGAGACTGGTGCCTTCCGCGATATGGTGCAAAACCATTTGCTGAATTTGCTGTGCATGACCGCAATGGAGCCACCCGCGAGTCTTGACCCTGACGCAGTGCGTGATGAAAAATTGCAGGTGCTGCGGGCGCTCAAGCCGTGGACCCAGGACACCATCCGCGAGAACATTGTTCGCGGTCAATATCGCGCTGGATCGATGGCGGGCGTACCAGCAGTCGCTTATGTCTCGGAGCAGGGCGTTAGTGCGACTTCGCGCACCGAGACCTATGTAGCGTTGCGCGCTGAGCTGTCAAATTGGCGCTGGGCTGGCGTGCCGTTTTATCTGCGTACTGGCAAGCGTATGGCCGAGCGCCGTGCCGAAATCGTGATTAACTTCAAGTCACCACCCCACTCGATTTTCCAGAGCCCGCTGGTGCCGAACCGGCTTGTGATCAAGTTGCAACCCGAGGAAAGCGTGCGTCTCTACACGATGGCGAAAGCGTCCGGTGATGGCATGCATTTGCGCGAAGTGCACCTTGATCTTGATTTCAAGGAATTTTTCCCTGAGCGCAGGCAGGACGCCTACGAGCGCCTGCTACTTGACGTGTTGCGCGGCAACCCAACGCTCTTTATGCGTCGCGACGAGGCCGATGCGGCGTGGCGCTGGGTGCAACCAATTCTTGATTATTGGGCCACCGACGCTGGCCCTCCGATCGGTTACGCAGCGGGTAGCTGGGGACCGCCAGCGTCAAGCCGCCTCACGGCGCGCGGCGATACGGCGTGGCACGAAGAGCGCAGTGTTTAAGCTCGGCACCTGCCAAATAAGAGTGCAATGAGGAGAAAAGCGTGAATGCCGCCGTTGAATTAGCAAACGTTGCGCCCGTGGCCGCTTCCGATGCGCTCGTTTCGCGCATCACCGCCGTGCGCTTGTCGCTGCGCCCGAGCGAACAACGCGTTGCGGCGTACGTGCTCGGTCAGCCGAACCGAGTTGCACACATGGCGATTGCGGAGTTGGCGGAGGCCGTTGGCGTCACTGATCCCACCATCGCGCGCTTTTGCCAGGCGCTGGGCTTCACCGGTTACAAAGCCTTTAAGGTAGCGCTGGCGAAAAGTCTCGCCACCGGCGTGCCCTACGTACACACGGATGTTTCTGCGCAGGATTCGTGCGCCGACGTGATCGCTAAAGTGTTTGACCGCTCCATCGCCACGCTCATCGCGATGAGAAATCAGGTCGATCCCAAGGTGTTCGAGCGCGCGGCGGACGCGATCACTGGCGCGCGGCGTGTGGAGTTCTATGGCGTTGGCAATTCCGGCGTGGTGGCGATGGATGCCCAACATAAATTTTTCCTGCTAGGCATGCACACAGTTGCCTACAACGACCCGCACTGGCAAGTGCAGTCAGCGGCGTTATTGACGCCAGAGGATGTGGTTGTGGCAATCTCGCGCACTGGGCGCACGCGCGACATGATTCAGACCTGCGAGCTGGCACAGCGGGCGGGAGCGACCGTGATTGCGGTCACCGAGCGTGCTTCGCAATTAGCGAAGCTGGCCGACATCGCGCTTGCGGTCGACGTCGACGAAGACCCGGATGTCTATTCACCGATGGTTGGCCGGCTCGCTCAGTTGGCGCTGGTTGATGCATTAGCCGTTGCCGTGGCCTTGAAGCGCGGCCCCGAGCTGCAGCAGACGTTACGCAGAGCGAAGGAAACACTGGTCGCAAAGCGCGAAAAAGAGGGCGACATGCTGACTCCGCTGACGTTGGCAGCACGCAGTCGCTGGATTTGACCGCGTTGGACCGCTGCCTACTTATACTTCCGCACATGAAACATCGCCATTGCCCCCATTGCACCCATTGAACGAAGCAGAACGCCAGACCCTTCGCGAACGCCGCGCCGCACTGAAGCTCAAACTGCGCCGTCGCGGCATGTTTGCGCTGCCCAGCATGTTTACGCTCGGCTGTTTGTTCTTTGGATTCTTCGGCATCATTCAGGCAATGAATTTCCGCTTCGACTATGCGGCGACTTGTGTATTTGTCGCGATGGTGCTTGATAGCCTCGATGGTCGTGTCGCGCGCATGACCAAAACCCAGACTGCCTTTGGAGCCGAGTTGGACAGCCTCGCCGACATGGTGAGCTTTGGTGCTGCACCGGCATTGATCATTTACGAATGGTCACTGAGTTCGCTGCCCAACCCGCGGATTGCCCTTGCGGCTGGCTTCATTTATGCAGCGTGCGCAGCGCTCCGACTGGCCCGATTTAACGTGCAAATTAGCGTCGTCGATAAAAGTTTTTTTAACGGTCTTCCGAGTCCCGCTGCGGCCGCTGTCGTGGCGGGCTTTGTGTTGCTGATGGATGACCTGAATATCGAAGGTGATGCTGTGGCGTGGTGGGCGTTTGCAGTCACGCTCGTGTCGGGCGTTTCGATGGTGACCACAGCCAAATTTTTCAGCTTCAAAGCCATGAGCCGACGCGCACTATCGTTCACAGCGGTGGCTACGTTGGCGGTCGGCTTTGGCGTAATCCTTATGGACCCACCGAAAGTGCTGTTCCCGGTGATCCTCGCCTATCTCGCCTCGGGCTACATCGTCTGGCTGTGGCGCGCGACGCACAAATCGCAGTACCCCGCGCCCGGCGATTCTGTGACTGATGTAGTCGTGGACTGTGTCAAAGCGCCTGAAAAGCTCCCGTGAAGGCACGCAGTGCATCGCGTCTAACCTGAGCGATTTCACCTCCTGCGTTATATTTGGGTCATGCAGTTGCCGCAATTCAATGCCAAAACGATTTTGAGCCCGGTTTATCCGGTTCGCTCGTCGCGCGGTTTTGGCTTGCCTGTTCTGCTGACCAGCACCATTTCAGCCATCGCACCGATTGCGCTGATCTCGCTGCTGCTGCGCTCCCAGCGCAAATAAATTTCCCCACTCCTCTCCGCTGCGCCACATCCTGATCCCTGAAACGGGCGGATGTCGCTGCACTCCCGCATTCCATTTTTCAGATCAAGAGATTCATCATGGCCATGTTGAAACAACCCCATCAAAAGTACGCCGCGTTCAAACCGATCCCTTTGCCGGACCGAACCTGGCCCAATAAAACAATCACCAAACCACCAATATGGCTCGCCACCGATTTGCGTGACGGCAATCAGGCATTGATCGAGCCTATGGATGTTGAGCGCAAGAAAAAAATGTTCGCGCTGAACGTCAAAGTTGGCATCAAGGAAATCGAAGTAGGCTTTCCTTCCGCGTCGCAAACGGACTTCGATTTTGTTCGTCATTTAATCGAGCAAAAACAGATTCCGGATGACGTCTGGATTCAGGTGTTGTCCCCCGCCCGCGCAGAGTTCATCGAACGCACCTTTGAAGCGCTTAAAGGGGCCAAACGCGCGATCTTTCACCTGTATCATGCCGTCGCGCCGGTAATGCGCAATGTGGTGTTCGGATTGACCCAGGATCAGGTCGTCAATGACTTGACGATTCCGCACGTGAAGCAAGTGCGTGAGCTCATGAAAAAGTATCCTGAAACCGATTGGCGATTTGAGTTTTCGCCCGAGATGTTCTCAAACACGGAGCTTGAATTTTCGAAACGCGTGGTCGATACGGTGGTTGATGTTTACGGCGCGACGCCGCACAACAAGATCATTATCAATTTGCCGACTACCGTTGAGAACGCGACGCCGAATTGCTACGCTGATCAAATCGAATGGATGCATTGCAACGTCGCCAAACGCGATTGCATCTTGATTTCTCTGCATCCGCACAATGACCGTGGCACCGGCACGGCATCCGCCGAACTTGCATTGATGGCGGGTGCTGATCGCGTGGAAGGCTGTCTTTTCGGAAGCGGCGAGCGCACAGGCAACGTGGACATCGTGAACGTCGCGATGAATATGTATTCGCAGGGCGTGCATCCAGACCTTGATTTCAGCGACATCGACGAGATCAAAAAGACGGTGGAATATTGCAACCAGATTCCCGTGCATCCTCGTCATCCTTATGCTGGCGATCTGGTGTACACCAGCTTTTCGGGCTCGCATCAGGACGCAATCAAGAAGGCATTCGCGAACCGTGAAGTTAATCCGCATGGCATTTGGGACATGCCCTATTTGCCCATCGATCCGATGGACGTCGGCCGTAGCTACGAGGCCGTGATCCGCGTCAACTCGCAATCAGGGAAGGGCGGCATCAGCTACCTTCTGCAAAGCGAATACGGCGTAGATCTGCCGCGCAGAATGCAGATTGAATTCTCGCAAGTCGTACAGCGGGTGATGGACGACACCGGCAAGGAGATGACGGCTGACGACATCTGGAATATTTTTGATACCGAGTACGTCAGTCGGGGCGCGCCGTACAAATATGTCGGCCATAAACTCGCCGAAGATTCAGCGCGTCCCGAAGCCGTTGAAGTGCACGCCGAAGTCGTGATCGACGGCGACGCGCACAAAGCCAAAGGGTTGGGCAACGGCCCGATTGATGCTTTCGTTGCAGCCATTGCCAGCGGACTGCACGCGCCAGTTAAAGTCATGGACTATCACGAGCACGCCATCGGTCAGGGCGCGAACGCGACTGCGATCACCTACATCGAAATGCGCGTAGGCGACGGGCCGTCGCTGCATGGCGTAGGTATGGACAGCAATATCGTTACCGCATCATTCAAGGCGATTTTGAGTGGTCTGAATCGGGATGCTGCGCGGGTTCGCCTGGCGAGTCCCGTCGCGTCGAAATAGCTGACTGCGAGGAGGCGCCGAGCGTTTCCTCGCAAGGTTTCGGAGATGATGTCGTTGTTGTTACAAATTCTGTTGATCAACTCAGCCGACCGCAACTGCAGCAAACACCATCAAGCCCCACCCTTCGCAATCGCCCGCTGATACGCTGGTCTTGCCTCGATCGTCGCAACAAATCGGGCGAGATTCGGAAACATCGCGGCCCCTGGTCCACGGGTCGCAGACTGCGCCACAAAGGACAACTGGACGTCTGCCCCAGTAAGCGCGTCTCCGACGAAGTACGTTTTGTTGGCCAGCTCGCTGTCGAGCCAGCCCATGTGGTTCTGGATTTCGCTTTCGATGCGCGGTTGCAGCGGCGCGCCTGCCTCGCCCAGACGGCTGGTGTAGAGCTTCAACATCAGCGGCAGCATTGCCGAGCCCTCGCCGTAGTGCAGAAACTGGATGTAGCGGTTGTAGGCAGGCGTTCCCATCAAGGGCGCAAATTGACCGTCGCCATACTTGCGCACGAGATATTCGATGATTGCGCCGGACTCGATCAGAACCTCGTCACCGTCACGAATGACCGGTGCTTTTCCGAGCGGATGAATGGCCTTGAGCTCGGGCGGCGCGAGCCGTGTTTTCGGGTCGCGCTGATAGCCGATGATTTTGTAGTCCTGGCCCAGCTCTTCGAGCATCCAGGTAATGCGGCGCGAACGGGATTCGTTTAGGTGATGAATTTCAATCATATGCTGCCCAATCCTCGTCTAGATAAAGATTGATAGTCTAAACCCGGGGCGCAGGCTTCGATGCGACGTCGGGCTATGCTTGAAACGATACGCAATCGGGCGCGTGCCGCTTAAATAATTACACTTCGGTGCTATGACTGATCGCACCATTCACCCCGACACACTCCACCGCTGGGTGGCCGATTTATTTTTGGCGGCGGGATCGTCGCCGAAAGAGGCGCAGCTCACAGCCGACCACCTCGTGTTGTCGAATTTAAGCGGACATGACTCACATGGGGTGGGGATGGTGCCGCGCTATGTCAAGGCGATTGGTGCCGGTGAGCTGGTGTTGAACACCGACGTTGAGGTGGTGACCGATACCGGCAGTTTGCTGGTGCTTGATGCACATTGGGGCATTGGCCAAAGTGTGACGCATCAGGCCATGGCGATCGCGATCAAGCGGGCGAAAGATACGGGCGTTTGCGTGATGGGATTGCGCAATTCGCATCACCTTGGGCGTGTTGGCCACTGGGCAGAGCAGGCCATTGTCGAGGGATTGATTTCGATTCACTTCACCAATGCGGTTTCGAACCACTGGGTGGCTCCATACGGCGGCGCAGAGGCGCGGTTTGTGACAAACCCGTTCACCGTCGGCATTCCGCGTCCTGACGCCGATGGTGGGCCATTTGTGTTGGATTTCGCTACGAGCGCGATTGCGCAGGGCAAAGTGCGCGTGGCGTACAACGCCGGAAAGCAAACGCCAGCGGGCGCGCTGATCGATCACGCCGGTAAGCCAACTACCGATCCGGGCGTACTCTTCGAGCCCGTAGATGGACGGATAGGTGCCCTCACCACGATGGCGGCGCACAAGGGTTATGCGTTGGCGATGGTGTGCGAACTGCTGGGCGCAGCGCTGACTGGCGGCGCTGTGACGATCCCGAAGAATCAGCCGAAAGCGGGCGTCTGGAACAACATGTTGACGATTGTGTTCGATCCTGCACGTTTTGGAACGCAAACCGCATTTGAGTCGTCAACGCGGGAGTTTGTGGAATGGGTGAAATCGGCGCGCCTGATGGAGGGGCACGATGAAATTCTGATGCCAGGTGATCCAGAGCGGCGATCGCGAAAAGCACGGGCGGAAGCGGTCCCGATAGACGAGGGCACGATCACGGAGATGGACGCAGCGGCCGCTACAGTGCTCGCCTCCAGCGGCAAAGGCCCCGGTGCTTTATCGGCGTTGATGCGCTAATTCTGACGTCGAATAAAGTATCAGCTTTGCGCTGAAAGGACGTTCATAAAGAGGCTATACCGAATTTTTGGCGAAAGTCGACAAACGGTTTGATCGTGGGTTAGTCCCATGTAGATAAAGCGTTTCAACGTAAAGCTGTAGCGCGATATTCGCCTCTAGTCGCTGGCCATTCGAGACTCTCGCGCCAAAAAAGAAGCGACTTTCACGGCGTTTTTGAAAGCGAGTTACGGCTTGGCAGATAGCGTAATGTCGCCAAACCTTGCGCTGGCTTTTTCACCCGTGTTGTCGGTATCGACCATGATGGCGATGCCAGAAATTCGTGGCGGCTCTTCTCCAAACGCGCGCTTGTAATCGTCGTAAATGTCGCGCGCGAACGACTTCCATTTACCGATAGCGGCCGGATCAGCATCAACCACGATTGATTTCACGCGCTGGGTATACGGGCTGGTGATGATAGTGCCCAGAGCAGCTTTGTGCGTGAAGACGTATGCCAGTGCGGCGTGTGGTGGCGTTTCACCGTACAGCGCATGGGCAATGGCGTTTTCTGCTCTTTCTTTGACGCTTGCGTGTTCAGGATCCGTGGCGAACGTGATGTAGATCCGCGCTACGTAGTCATCGAATGCCTTGCTTCGGGGATCGCTCGTCGCAATCAGATTGCCGGGTTTCCATTTGAATCGAAGCATGGCGCTGGCGCGCGCATCGCCATCAAAACGGTAGGTCAGCGCACCTGCGGCGGCGTCCGCCACGGCTTCAAGCACCGTTGTACCAAGCTCATCGTCACGGACAAAGGCATAGCGGGTAAATTGTTTGGCACTGCGAACGGGTTGAAAGCTCCATTCCTGCGGCGAGGTTCCGGGTGCTTTGCTGGAGAAGCGCGGAATTGCCGCGGCACTCGGAGCGACAACATCAGCCGCCATCGCTACCGAGACAATCGTAGGCAGCAGGAATGAGCCGGTCGCTAAAAGGATCTTCGCAAAATTTGCCATCGGGATACTGCTTCCGGCGATGCCTTGCCGTCAAAATTCAGATGCTCACACACGTTGGCAAAACGCGCCATCAGGTCGTCGTGATCAGCCCCGCCCATATGGACGAGCGCGTAGCGATAGGTACCCAGCCACTTGGTCTCGCGCGCGCGCGAGGTGCTGTGCTTGATGTCCAGAAAGAGCTTTGCATCAGGATAGGTGTTTGTTAACCAACGCTGGTCGTGATCAGGGGGGGGCTGCTTAACAGCGTCACCAAACTCCCGGAAGACAAAACTGGCTGCAGCGCCAAATTTACCGCCTCGACGGGGCCAAACCGGCACTTTCCCGAGCGCAAGGTCAAGTTCGAGCGCCCACAAACTCTTGCCATCCACGCGTTCATATAAATCAGAGAACTGACCTGCCATGCGCGGGTTAATTTCGATGATCGTAATGCGCTCCGTCTTTGGATCGAAAAACAATTCGACATTGAACAGGCCATGTGTTAGCCCCACGGCTTCGACCGCCCGTTTGGCAACCGCCTCAAGCTTTTCGACGTAATGGGCAGCGAGTTGCGACGGATATTCGAAACGCATAAACGCGTTCGTACCCGGATACATGACCGAGTCGACGGTGCCAAGAATGGTTACTTTACCTTTGTGCGCATAACCGTCAACGCAAAACTGCAGCGCGCCATCGACACTGCCCTCTGCAATGAAGCAATCAGCGTCAATTTCGCAGTCAATGTGTTTAACCGAGACGCGGCGAAACGGTCGGGTCAGCCGTTTGATGATGATTTTTTCCCAGACCCGAAACTTCAAATGCGAGCGCAGGGCGGCCTCGTCCTTGCACCGCTTGGCCAACACCGAGAATGCTGCCTTGACCGGTTTCACGAAGATCGGGTAGTCAATCGTGATGGCGTGACTCACATCCGCGTCATAACGGAAGCCGCAGAACGGCGGAACATTGGCGGGCATAACGTCACGATGGATTTGTCGTGCCAGATATTTGTGTTGCGCCGTGAGCAGGCCTTTCAACGGCGTGCCTGGGAGCCCGAATTTTTCTGCAAACAGGCTCGCGGCGAGTGCGCCGAACTGCTCGTGCGTAGACACGACAGCGACGATTTTTCGGGAGCGAAATTTGCGTGCCAGATTCTCGACGAACCACTCAACGTTGAACCAAAGCAGACGGGCATTCGACGGGAACGTAAAAAGATCGAATCCGGCGCGCACGAACTCGTATTCGCTGTACGCAATCTCAAGCGGCGCGAGCGCAAGATCGTCATATTCCTGCGCAAAAAGGACGAGGACGACGGGCTTCATCGTCACCTCAAATGTGGCGGGCCGTACAGGCCCATGCAATGGTGAACAAAGGCTACTTCTTGTCGTTCAGATTCCAGTCGTAATCGAGATACGAAATGTCGACCTTTCCGGTTTTGATCTCGGCCTGCGCTGCGGCGTCGGCGGAGAGATTGTCCGCATACTTGCCAAGCGTAGCTTCGAGCGAAGTGAAACCTTTGTAGCCTTTGGTGAAATCCTTTTTGTACCAGTCGAAAATCTTGCTGATTTCGAGCGTTTTCTTCCCGGCGTTGTAGCGATTGCGTGATTTGTCCGAGAGGAAACGCCGCATACCATCGTCGAGTTGTGCGTCAACTTTTTCCGCAGTGAAGGCTTCGTTGCGCAACATTGGACAGCCAATCGATGCACACACCACGCCAACGTGAATGCGCGGATCATTGAACACGCCTTCAGCGCGGATCATGTCGTGCTCAATGCCGTCAAGCGTCATCTCTTTGCCAAACAGTTTGAAAAACTTGATGCTCCATGGCTTGGTAAACGCACCACCCAAATCACGAATGGACTTGAGGTTGGGGTATTTCGTGAGGATCAGCTCAATTGTGTACGCGTTGTAAGCATTAATCAGGAACGCAAGCTGCTGATTCTTGTTCCAGCTTTTGTACGTCGCTTCGGAGACGGCGGACACTGAATTAAGGTAGGCGGTCAAGGCGGCGTGATCGCGCAAGACACCAGCGTAGGAAAGCTGTGACGCGTTGCCACCGCTGATGTAGGTGACGTGCTTCTTGAGCAAATCATCAAACGCTTTATGCGATTGATCGAATTGGGCGAAGGCGGTGGAGGCGATTAGCGCAGCGGCCATCACAAGTAATGTCTTCAGAAATTTCATTTTTGTCATTCTTTCGTCGATAGGGTGTGCATCAAAATGCGCACCATCGTTGCGCTTGTCGCGGTATGGAGATTACGACCAACTGGTGCGCACTTTGGTGCACACCCTGCGTCGGTGGGGCGACTTACCCCCGCTCCCACGTATGAAACTTGGCCACCCATTCGAGCAGCTTGGTCGGTTGATGGTTCCGTTTCCATACACCTGCCGCGAATTTATTAGCCTCGCCGAGCGTCGGATAGGTGTGAATTGTGCCCAAAATTTTGTTCATGCCGAGGCCATATTTCATCGCGGTGACGTATTCGACAAGAATGTCGCCGCCGTGATCACCCACAATAGTCGCGCCCAGAATCGTGTCCTTGCCAGGTACCGTCAACACTTTCACGAAGCCATGCGCCTCGCTGTCGGCAATCGCGCGGTCAAGGTCATCGAGGCCGTACACCGTGACTTCATGGGGAATTTTCTTTTCTTTTGCTTCCGACTCGGAGAGGCCAACACGTGCCACTTCGGGGTCAGTAAACGTGGCCCATGGAATGACGCGGTAGTCGGCCTTGAATTTCTTGAAACGACCGAAGAGCGCGTTTACCGCGGCATACCAAGCCTGATGGGCGGCGGTATGGGTGAACTGGAACGGTCCGGCGACGTCGCCACAGGCATAGATATTCGGGTACAGCGTCTGTAAAAAATCGTTAGTTTCAATAGTTTTGTTCGGACGCGTCGGAATGCCCAACTCTTCAAGTCCGAAGCCAGTGACGTTTGCCGTGCGTCCAACGGCGACGAGGATCTGATCAAACGGAACCCGCACGTCCGCGCCATTGTGTTCGCAGACGAGAATCTTCTCGCCGTTTTCAATCACAACCTGTTTAGCTTTGTGTCCAGTCAGCACTGCGACGCCGTCTCTTATGAACGATTTCGTGACTAACGCTGAGACTTCCGGATCTTCTCGCAACAGGATTCGCGGTGCCATTTCAATCTGCGACACCTGCGAGCCAAATCGCGCAAAGCATTGCGCCAGTTCTGAGCCGATCGGCCCGCCGCCTAGTACCACCAGGCGTTTTGGCAGTTCGCGAAGATTCCACACGTTGTCGCTGGTCAGATACGCGATGTCAGCCAGCCCCGGAATCGGCGGCACGAAAGGCCGCGCCCCGGTGGCAATCACAATGTTTTTGGTCGTCATCGTCGATTTGCTGCCGTCCGCCGCCGTGATCTCCACGGCCCAGGGCGAAACTATCCGCGCGCTTCCAGTGACACAGTCCACACCGATGCCTGTATAGCGCTCAACCGAATCATGCGGTTCAATCTCACGAATAACACGTTGCACGCGTTCCATCACGTCAGCAAAATTCCACTCGGCGGATGCGCTCTTCAACCCGAACTCTTCGGCGCGCTTCATGTGCGACAGAAGCTTTGCTGTTTTGATCAATGCTTTTGAAGGCACACAACCCGTGTTCAGGCAATCGCCGCCCATCTTGTGCTTTTCGATGAGCGTGACTTTTGCCTTAACCGCAGCCGCGATGTAGCTGGTCACCAAACCTGCGGAGCCCGCACCAATCACGATCACATTGCGATCAAACGACTTCGGCTTCATGCTGGCAAATCGCGAGTAAACCTTGCGGCCTTTCAACCAATCCAGCACTTTCTTCGCGATGATCGGGAAGATACCCAACAATGCAAAAGAGCCCAAAATCGCGGGAGAAATGATGCCCTTGAGCGAACTAATTTGCGCGAGTTGAGTGCCCGCGTTCACAAAGACCGCCGTGCCTGCCAACATTCCAAGCTGACTCACCCAGTAGAAGGGCCAAGTCTTAATCGTCGTTAGCCCCATCACCAGATTTACCACGAAGAACGGGAAGAGGGGAACCAAACGCAGTGCAAACAGATAAAACGGCCCGTCCTTTGCAACGCCATCATTAATGGGTTTCAATCGGTCACCAAATTTGCCCTGCACCCAGTCGCGCAGCAAAAATCGCGACGAGAAAAACGCGAGGGTGGCACCGACTGCCGACGCGAACGACACCAGGACGACGCCTTCAGCAAAGCCAAAGATCGCGCCGCCAAGCAACGTCATCAACGCTGCACCGGGCAAAGACAGCGCCGCCACCGCGACGTACGCGACAAAGAAGCCCACGGCACTCTGCACCGGGTTTGCTGCTACATAGGCGGCGAGCGTCGCCTGCTGCGCCTTGAAGGCATCAAGACTTAAAAACTGCCCCAGATCAAAGAAGAAGAATGCCCCGATTGCAGCCGCGATCACGACCAGCAACGCTATTTTTGATTTCATGTGTGCTCTTTTGGCTTTTAATACCGCTAACGAATCGCTCAAACGACGACTCTAAAGGCGGTTTTAGCGCTTTGTCGTCCCGCTGTCGGAGAAACTTACAGGTGATTGAGGTTATCGCAAAAAGCGCTGCAATCGACTGTCGACGTGGCGCAATATCAGTCCTAGCGGCGACAGGCTGATCAGCAGGGCACCGGCGACCCCCACGCCATTTGCAAACGCGTCGTGCCAGTCAAATTGACGATTGAAATAGGGCTGGATAAATTCGATGCCAACCCCGAGCGCTATTAGCGCTACGGCGACCACCAGCCGCATCCGTAGTGGCACGTAAATCTGCGAAAAATAAGCCATCACAACAAAGTACGTCCCTGCGTGCCATAACTTGTCTGACTCGCCAAGCGGCGGCAACGCCTTTGCGGGTGCCAGCGAGCCGTAGAGCAGTAGCACAACGAGAAAGGCACCCATCGTAAGCCATAGCCTTTGGTACGCGAGGCCCGAGTTACGAAGCGCCGAATCGGTCATGTTGTGTGGCGGTTGGCTGTGGGGTACGCCATGCTAGAGCAACCGTGTTGAGTCGACGGTGGCGCCGCTCATTAAATCCTGAATGACTCCAGGGACTCCGGCGCGAACAATTCCTCGAGCGAGAGTTGTCTTTTCGACAGCCCTTGCTCAAAGTGGTAGCGTGTGAACGTTTCCAGCGTCTTGCGATTCTTGTCGAGTCCGTAGGGCCACCAGTCTTCACCCATTTCCCTGCGAGCCTCTTCAACGTGCGCGACGAGCCACGGCAACATCGATTTAAGCGCAGCGGTTTCGGCGAGGTCTTCGTAGGTTTTCTGTTGCGCCGCGTAGAACGCTTTGGTTAGCGACTGCGCGATCCAGCGGTTAGCTTCGTATACCTCGCGGCGCATCACAATCGTGTGCATGATCGGGAAAATGCCTGTGTCGCGCCAGTACGCACGTTCTACTTCGGCATAGTTTTCGAATAAACGTTTGACCTTGCCATCGTTACGTTTGAAAGAGGAGGGCATGCGCGCCGTGTACAGCGCATCGATGTCGCCATCGTGCAGCATTTGCGACAGCGTTTGTGTCGGTCCGATAGCTTGCAGCTTGATGCTTGGTGGTAAGTCGAGCTTCAACTTTTCTACCCGACCTGTCTCTTCTTCGCCTCCGAAAAGGTATGGCTGCCCACCCGCGTTGGCGACTGGTACGCCGTAATGATCCTGCAAAATTCCGCGAATCCAGACGGGCGCTGTCATCTGATATTCCGGGCTGGCGATGCGCTTGCCGATCAGATCTTTAGGTTCGTTGATACCGGAAGTCGCATTAATGTAAATGGATGAATGGCGGAAGAATCGCGACGGAAAAATCGGCAGTGCCACAAACAGTCGTTCGGGTCGATTCAGCGATACGCAGTACGACGACAAGGACATCTCTGCGACATCAAATTCACGATGGCGCGCCATGCGAAAGAAGGTTTCTTCGACTGGCAAGCAGAGGTAATTCAAGTCAATGCCATCCGCCTGTACCGATCCATCGAGCAGCGCCCGCGTGCGGTCATAATTCCAGCAGGCAAAGCTTAGTGTTAGTTTAGACATAGGTAGGAATCATTTGTTGGCATTGAGCGAGTAGGGCGGACGCTGTGCCTACGACTGTACGGGCGTTGTATACGACGGTTCCAACGCAGGGGCGGTTTCATCCCAAACGTAGCGCGTCGGATAGGTTCGCCAGTCGGTGGTCTTCGGCACAATCGCCTGAAACGCGCACACCGATGTCGGAATGCGCAAATCGCCTGTGCCAATTGCGATCTCGCCAGTCTGAAACGCTTTCACTGCATCCAGCATCAGTTTGCGAAATTCAATGATTGCCAGGTCGCTTGCGCCCAGCCGCTCATGCGTTCGATCCGCGATCGGTCCCATCGTTACCCACATAGCAATGTCCTGATTTGGGAAGCCGGTAATGCCGGTGAAGTTTCCTGCCTTCATCGCATCACGATCCTGCCAGAAATTGTTTTCACGATTACGTAACGGGTGATAGGTTGCGTCCAGATCAACCCCCACTGTTTGTCCCAAAAATTTGCGCCAGGTCGTGCTGTCTGGCGTGCGGCTTTTGTGCCCCCACGCCATGAAATAAAACGCTGTGTTGCTGTCGTCCATCGGTACGTTGATATTGGCAACGTTGTACAGATTGTTCGGTGGAATCAGCGTTGTTGCGGGCGCGACGAACACACTTGAACGCACGTAGTCATTGCTCGCCGCGTTCATGATTGGGCGGCGAATGGCTGCGTAACGAAAACCATACACGGTGCGCTCAACCTGCAAACGCGGCGCCTTGTCGGTGGACGGGCGCAGCCAAGTCGTCTCGGTAGTTTGTGCCGTCGCTACACGTGCGGGCACCATGTCGGACGAATGCAGACTAGAGCTGTGTGCCGAGTCAATTGCTCCTTCCAGAATTTGCGCCCAGTTACAGGGGATGATCGCTTTGGCAATCGTCACCTGCGCATCAGCGGTTGGCGCCCACGCGGGTGGCGTAAAGCTCGGCATGGTCGCGGTGCCGTGATCCGCGCCCATGTATGCCCACACAAAACCGCCCCATTCGCGAACCGGATACGCTTTGTGCTTCACTTTTTGCGCCGCCACGCTAGCGGCAGGCTCCGACACCATCTCGATCACATTGCCCTTCACGTCCATCTTCCAACCGTGATACAGGCAGCGCAAACCGCAATCCTCATTGCGACCGAACACCAGCGACACGCGGCGATGAGGGCAATACTCGTCCATCACACCCACGTCGCCGTTAGTGTCGCGAAACACCACCAAATCCTCGCCGAAGACGCGCGCCTTTACCGGTGCGCCATCAGGTTCGATGACCTCGTCAATCAGGCATACCGGTGTCCAGTGACGCCGCATGAGTTGGCCCATCGGCGCAGAGCCTTCGACACGACACAACAATTCGTTTTCGTCATGGCTCATCATCATTGTGTGGCTCGCGTGGTTATCATCAGATTGGGCGAAACTATACTTAGTTGACTAAGATAAATGAGCGTTATAGAAAACGCAAGCCCGCATCACGAAGGAGTGAAATGACAAGCTCAGGAACATTTGAGAACGTCGAACTGGAACGTTTTTTCGATGTTCGCGTCGCTGGCAAAAGAGCGGTTGCGCGCGACACATATCACTTCGAACTGGTGGCGATGGACGGCGGGAAGTTGCCTGGCTTCTCGCCCGGTTCGCACATCACGGTTGTCACGCCGATCGGCTCACGCCGAAACTATTCATTGTGCAGTGACGCGGCCGACACCATGCGCTACGAAATCGCTGTTAAACGCGATATCAACGGGCGTGGTGGATCGATCAGCATAACCGACGACGTGAACGAAGGCGGAGTCCTGACAATCAGTGCGCCGCGCAATAATTTCGAATTGTCACCGCGAGCGAAGCAGTCGATTTTTATCGCGGGTGGCATTGGCATCACACCGATTCTCTCGATGATGCGCGGCTTAAAGCGAGGCGCCAATGGTCATTCATTTGAGCTTTTCTACTGCACGCGTGACGCGGAGTGCACGGCATTTGCAGACGAGTTGCAAGCAGAATTTCCCGGGCTCGTCACCGTTCACCACGACAAAGGTGACAGTGCCAACGGGTTCGACTTCTGGCCTGTGTTTGAGCGGCCAACAGCAGCACATGTTTACTGCTGTGGCCCGAAAGGACTCATGGATAGCGTGGCTGACATGTCCGGTCACTGGCCATCGGGCTCGATTCACTTTGAAAGTTTTGGTGTGGACGCGAAGTTGTTTTCGGAGAACACTGCGTTTTCTGTGACGCTTCAGCGATCAGGAAAGCGAGTCTTCGTTCGACCTGAGCAGACGCTACTGGAAGTCTTGCGCGCCGCCGGTTATGTTGTTCGAAGTTCATGCGAAAGCGGCACGTGCGGGTCGTGCAAAACGGGGCTCGTCTCAGGGGCAGTTGAGCACCGCGACAGCGTGCTGAGTGATGATGAAAAAAGGGATCACATCATGGTGTGCGTGTCGCGAGCGGCGGCGGGCGAACTGGTGCTGGATCTGTGAGCACGGCAGCGATTGCCGTCGGCGTGATCGGGCTGGGGCGTGCGTTCACATTGATGCTCAATACATTTCAACACGATCCTCGCGTTCGGCTGGTCGCTGCGTTCGATCCGTATGCAGCGGCTCGCGCGCAATTTGAAAAAGACTTTGCGGAGCGGACTTACGAGAGTGCCGAGGCGTTGTGTGCCGACGAGAATGTGGAGCTGATCTACATCGCATCGCCACATCAGTTTCACGCACAACATGTCGCGCTAGCGGCCGCGTACGGTAAGCATGTTTTGCTAGAAAAGCCGATGGCGATCACACTCGACGAATGCACGCTCTCGATTGACGCGATGCGGGCTGCAGGATGTACGTTGATCGTCGGTCCCAGTCATAGCTTTGACGCGCCCGTGCTGAAAGCACGGCAGATCATCGACAGCGGCGCAGTCGGCGACGTGCGCATGATTCAGGCGCTGAATTACACCGATTTTTTGTATCGTCCGCGTCGTCCCGAAGAGCTAAAAACGGAAGCGGGCGGCGGCGTGATTCACAGTCAGGCTGCGCATCAAATGGACATTGTTCGACTGCTTGGCGGCGGCATGTTGCGCAGGGTGCGCGCGGTGACCGGGAATTGGGACGCGGCGCGTGCGACTGAAGGTGCGTATAGCGCGCTGCTTCGATTCGAGGATGGCGCGTTTGCCAACATCACGTACAGCGGGTATGGGCATTTCGACAGCAATGAATGGATGGAAGGATATGGTGAGCTTGGCGTGGCGACGGAAGCAAACGCCTACGGTCGCGCGCGCAAGCGCCTTGATGCGATTGCCGTAGGTTGTGACGACGAAGCTAGCGCTAAAGCTGCGCGAAACTACGGTGGTCCTGATTTCACCCAACCTACAAT
Source organism: Casimicrobium sp. (assembly GCA_039925745.1). Taxonomy (GTDB): domain Bacteria; phylum Pseudomonadota; class Gammaproteobacteria; order Burkholderiales; family Casimicrobiaceae; genus Casimicrobium. The sequence continues at coordinate 33,074 of JBDSYI010000507.1, forward strand.
GCCCTCGGTACACGAGCATTTCGGGCCGATCATTATCAGTTGTGATCGCGCGGATTTGCGGCTTACACCGACTGGCGTTTGGGTCTGCTCTGACGCGACGCGCGACTTTGTGCCAACACCATTGTCGGGTGTTCCGCGCTGCGAGGTGATCGACGAAGTTTGGGCCGCTCTGCGTAGCGGCGAGAGCGCGCTGCACGACGGTGCATGGGCGCGTGCGACGACCGAGGCCTGCCTTGCCATTCTCATCTCCGCAAGAGAGGATTGTGATGTTGCGCTTCAGTGGCAGATTCCCTGGCGGCGATAATCGGCCGATGAGTGTGCCCACCGTTAAAACAACACCGCGCCGCGCGCCGCGCAAGCCTGTATCAGGCGGCGAATCACAAACCATCCTTCGCCACTGGCGGGAGGCAGTGCCGGATGACCGTTTTGCGCATCTGGTGAAGGATGCCACACGGTCATTTCAGCGCGCTCTGCAGCAACGACTTTTTGAGTACGACATTCCGTTCGGTCACTGGACCTTTTTGCGCGTGCTGTGGGAGCATGATGGCCTCACCCAAAAGCAACTGAGTGACGAGGTTGGCGTGATGGAACCAACGACTTTCACCGTGGTGCGTGCGATGGAATTGCGCGGCTGGATTGCGCGGCAGCAGATGGCGACAAACAAGAAAAACATTCATATATTTTTGACTGACGAGGGTCGTGCTTTGAAGAAAACACTGGTGCCACTCGCCGAGGAGGTGAACCGCGTTGGCGCGGCCAGTCTGTCGGCTGACGATCTGGCCACGGCGCGCAGCGTGTTGCTCGCCATGATTACGAATCTTGCAAATGACGCGAGCGCTGCAAATTAGTGCTGCGTTCAATCGAAAGAAGCGATGACTATTCTTGAAACTGACTACCTGGTTGTGGGCAGCGGTGCAGTCGGTATGGCCTTCGCTGATGTGCTGTTTTACGAGACCAGTGCGCGCATGGTGATCGTTGATCGGCACCACGGCCCCGGCGGACATTGGAACGATGCGTATCCGTTCGTTCGTTTGCATCAGCCGTCGGCCTACTATGGTGTGAATTCGCGCAGACTGGGCGGTGAGATTCGCGATGCGACTCGCCTGAATTTGGGTATGTGTCATCGGGCTACTGGTGCTGAACTGCTGAGTTATTACGAGCAGCTTATGCAGGTATTTTTGGCATCGGGTCGGGTTCAATATTTTCCGATGTGCAACTACGTAGGCGACTACAAAACCCACCATGCGTTCCAGTCCATGATGTCGGGGGAAGCACAAAGTGTCAACGTCCAGAAAAAAATCGTAGATACGTCCTACCTGAACACGTCTGTTCCGTCGACGCATCCTCCGAAATACGCCATCGCGTCTGGCGTCAAATGCGTGCCGCTGAACGAGTTGCCGCGCGTGAAAAAGGCACCCTCCGGCTACGTCGTGGTGGGCGCCGGAAAGACCGGCATTGACGCGGCGCTTTGGCTGCTCGACAACGGCGTTGCGCCGAAAGATATTTGCTGGATCATGCCGCGAGACGCGTGGTTAGTGGATCGCGCCAATGTGCAGCCGGGCGAAGAGTTTTTCACACAGTCCTACGGTTCCTTCGCCACACAAATGGAAGTGCTCGCACAGGCAGAATCAGTAGACGAGCTTTTCTTGAAGCTGGAGGCCAACGGTCAACTGTTGCGCTTTGACAAAGCCGTTCAGCCCACCATGTATCACGGTGCTGTGGTTTCGCAGGCGGAGCTGGTGGAGCTGCGTCAGATCAAGAATATCGTGCGGCTCGGCCGCGTGCAACGCATCGAAACAGATCGTATTGTTCTGGCGCTAGGAACGGTGTCATCCGACCCGGATCGTCTTTATGTCGACTGCTCCGCAAGCGCGGTCGAGCGGCGACCGATCGTGCCGATTTTCGAAGGCTACAAGATTACGCCGCAGATGGTACGCACGTTTCAGCCAACGTTCAGCGGCGCGCTGATTGCGCACGTCGAGGCAACCTACGGTGGCAGTATGAGCGACGCCGAAATGAACGAACTGTGCTCAGTGATTCCGATGCCAGATCGACCGTTTCACTGGCTCACGATGCTGGCTGTGAACATGGCAAACCAGCGGCGCTGGTCGAAAAACGCTGAGTTGCGGCGCTGGATTGCCAACTCGCGACTCGACGCGTTTACGGCCATGGCCAATCGCGTCATGCCCGATGAAACCGACAAACTCGCCCTGCTGCAGCGTTATGGAAAAAGTGCAGGTCTAGCGGCTGCAAAATTGCAGCAGCTTTTGGCTGAAAATACCGCTGCGTAGGGGATAAGGCGATTTTTTAGCTAAAGTCGGTTTGCGCAAAAAATCGCTGATCTCCCTTGTGCACTTGTGATTGCAGCGCTAAGCTGTTAGTGTCAAATCCTTCAACCATTGTGTCATTTCTGCCACGGCTTCTTCATACGACAGCGCTCGTCCCGCTATGACTATGGCCGCATAAGTGTCGGTGCCGAGCGCCGCGGAGGCTTGTTCCACCAGCGGTGCCAGGAACGCCGCATCTGGCAAGTCTCGGTGCCGGCCCATTTGCACCGTGTGTAGGTTCGCCGCTGCGTCGAAGCGTGCTTTCTGAAGCTCTGCCTTACTCGGCTGTAACGATTTTGAGCCATGACTGAACCCGACGGTCGCGCGATCCATCGGCACGCCAGCGACGCGGCCCGGCCCGAGGCAATCACGGGGCAGAGGCATTTGACCTTGCCTGCACGGTATAGCTTTTCTATAAAAGTACCATTTCACTAGGGCTAGCCGTCTATTTGTTTAATACTCGACATTTGTATTTATTGGCGTTCAGCCCCCTAATAGCGGTTGTTTCATGAAAAAGCTGTTTGTGTAGAAGCGCGTTC
>JBDSYI010000508.1:0-1950 GCA_039925745.1 Casimicrobium sp.
GTCAGCGAGCGCGGCATGAAACAGCGTGTCCCAATGCGGGGTAGATAGCGCCATCGGCGGCTGATCAAGCGTCACCGACTTTTTCGCCTTGATGCCCTGCGCAGCGGCGCGCAGGGGGCAGAATTCAAACGTGGTCTCCTTGTTGCCATCGGGTGAAAACGGCAGCAGCCATTCGTGCCCCATCAATTCGTGCGGTTCAGTCGGGCGACCGCGACGGTCAAGATAGGCGGGCGAGGCGCAAGTGATCATTTCCGATTGCGCCAGGAGCCGCGCTACGAAGTTGCCGGAGGACAGGGGCTGTTTGAGGGTAAGGATTGAGATGTCGTGCGCGTCGTCGACCGTTTCAACACTGTTCTGCACGGAGAGTTCGATGGTCAGCTTCGGGTACTGCGCGCGCAGCCGTGGCAGGTGCTTGGCCAGCTGATGCACGGCAATCGCCGGAGAGGCGAGCACGCGCACTACACCGCGCGGCTCAGCGGTCTCCAGATTCGCCATCGTCTCGGCGTCTTCGACATCAGCCAGTATTCGTGTGGCTCGCTCAAGGTAGCGCTCGCCCGCCTGCGTTAACGCAAGACTGCGCGTGGTGCGGTTCAACAGGCGTACGCCGAGATGATGTTCAAGCTCGGCAACCAGCCGCGTGACCACGGCGGGCGCGAGATTTAACTCGTCGGCTGCCTTGGTAAAGCTGCCTTCTTCGACAACGCGGGCATAAACGCGCATAGCGCGGAGTTGATCCATCGAGATTCCTTCAAAAAAACTCAAAAGCAGGGATTCAGCCTTCAAGTCTTTATTTGTTGCTGATTTAGCAATAAACAATTCTATTTTGTCTAGTTTATTCTTTTAATCGCAATACCTAACATTCATTCCATCGACTCGGCAACAAGAGCCTGTTCACAAAGCTCTCTAGTTTGGAAACAAACGAAGAACTTTGTAAACAGGCCCCCGGTGCCGCGCGAGACCGACCGTATCCATTTCGCTTCCACATCACTAATGACGCGAAGCTGAGCCGCAGGCAGTGCGTGAGCACGACAAGGCGAAGGCGACAAAGTCAGTATTGATTTGGAAGCGAAATGAAGCGGTCGGCCAAATAAAGACACTACCTCCTCAAGGAAATCATCATGAATACGAAATCTGTTTTGATCGCTGCGCTTATTGCTGCTTCTACTGGCTCTGTTTTTGCGGCTGACTACACAGCAGCTGCCGGAAACCCTAGCGTGCAAATTACGGCGCCAGCCGTGCAAGCCGCTCCAGCGCGCACGGTCACTCTGGCCGCTGCTGACCGCTACAACGACACAGCCGCAGTGCCGACCACGTCGAAAGCCGACGCTCGCCCACGCGCTGAAGTTCGTGCCGAAGTGCGCGCCCTTGATCGCAACTGGATCGCCAGCCGCATCAACCGTGACGTGACCGAAGGCGCTGCACAGTAATCAGCCGCACCATTTAGCTCCTCAGAGCTAAATTAAAAAGACGCGCCTTCGGGCGCGTTTTCTTACGCCTGCATATCCTGCCGGTTGGCTGAACGTGCCAGCGACTCATCGTAAATCCGCAAGTTAAAGCGAGAAGATGCATGCATCTTTTGTTGATCAGCTTTTATGTGAGAGCGCCAATGTACCGGGGCTAATCGATCAATAGTTACATTATTGACTTACGACAAAATCGCTAGCTAGCCCCTGTGCGTCAGTCATTACAGAAAAAAGCTGTTAGGTTAATTTGTCGCCGAATAGACTCGACACATGCCATTGATTGAAACCACACCGCTGGCGCTGCTTGGCGGCACCTTTGATCCAGTGCATTTCGGCCATTTGCGCATCGCGTCGGAAACGGCAGCGGCGCTGAAATTGCCCGAAGTGCGCCTGATTCCATCGAAAACACCCGTGCATCGGGCGCGACCGGGCGCGAGCGAGGCGCAACGTCTGGCGATGTTGAAGCTGGCGGTTGCGGACGTTCCCG
>JBDSYI010000509.1:0-8151 GCA_039925745.1 Casimicrobium sp.
GATATCGGTGCGCAAAAAGTTAGACGCGTTGAGCACCATCTGACCCAGCCCTTCGGTCGCCGCCACCATTTCCGCTGCGACCAGCGTCGTCCAGCCGAAGCCAATGGCGATGCGCATCCCGGTCAAAATTTCCGGCAAAGCTGCGGGCACAATCACATGCCACACGACCTGCGATTTCGATGCGCCCATCGAATACGCCGCGTTGATCTGTTCAATGGTCACCGACTTCACGCCAGCGCGGGCAGCCATCGCCAGCGGTGCAAAACACGCAAGATATATCAGGATGATCTTCGCCATTTCATCGATGCCAAACCAGATTACGATCAGCGGCAGGTAGGCGAGCGGTGGCAGTGGCCGATAGAACTCAATCGGCGGATCAAAAATGCCGCGCATGATGCGTGAGACACCCATCAAAATGCCCACAGGCACTGCCGTGAGTACTGCCAGAAAGAACGCCGAGAAGACGCGAATCAGGCTCCACATCAAGTGCTCTGGCAGCGCCTTGCCGCCTTGAATGTCGCCTTTCATCGCGCTGATGAATGCACCGTAGATGCGCTCGGGTGTGGGCAGGAACAAATCTCTGATCCAGCCCATGTGCGTGGCGGTCCACCACAACGCGAACAGCGCGACAACAGTGACCACGCTGATCAGTACGCTCGAGCCTTCGCCCGGAATGCTGTAGCCCTTGACCGTTTTTACATCGGAATTACGTGCCATTTGCCGCTCCTGTGTCGTCTTGACCCTCGTGAATGAGTGACAACACTTGCTCGCGCATCGCAATGAATTCTGGCGATGCTTTCACCTTGCGTGAATCTTTGCATTCGATAAATTGCCGCGAAAAATCGGGCTTGAAGCGATGCTCAATTCGCCCCGGTGACGCCGTCATAACGATAAGATCGGTGGCGAGAAACAAAGCTTCTTCCACGCTGTGCGTGATGAAGAAAAACATCTTCCTGGTCTGCCACCAAAGCTCAACAATCAAATCCTGGATATGCGCACGCGTCAGCGCGTCCAGTGCGCCGAGCGGTTCGTCCATCAGCATGACCGCGGGGTCGCTTGCGAGCGCTCGCGCCACACCTGCGCGCTGCTGCATGCCACCAGAAATTTGATAAATCGGGTAATCCGCGTATTTTTCGAGCTCGACGAGTTTGAGCTTGTCGATGGCGACGGCATGGCGTTCAGCCTTGCCCATACCGCGCATTTTCAATCCAAATTCAACGTTTTCAATGACCGATAACCAGGGCATCAGCGCGTGCTTTTGAAACACCACGCCGCGTTCGGCGCCTGGTCCGAATACCGCTTTACCGTCCAGCGTGATCGAGCCTTCGGACGGTTGCATGAACCCTGCAATGCACGAAAGCAGCGTCGTCTTACCGCAGCCAGACGCTCCCAACGCGACGACAAAGTCACCCGTGTTCATGGTCAGATCGACGTTCGACAGCGCGAGTGTGTTTTGTCCGTTGGAGCCCGCGTAGTTAACGCTGAGATTCTTGATTTCGAGTGTCGACAACGGTGTCCCCTGTTGCGGTCTGAGTCAGTCTATGCCGACGCTAAGAAAGGCGAGATTTGAAGGCACAAATGCGTTGTCCCGCACGCATAAAAAAGGGGCGACGCGCGCCCCTTGATTCGGTCGAAGCGAACTACTTCGCGACCTCAGCCGCGTAGCTCGCGTTCACGACCGCCGAGTAATCCGGCAGCGTTTTCTCAATCTGCTTTTGCGACATCTGGAACTCAGCGGTCGCTGCTAGCGCCTTCGCTGCAATGCTGCCTTTGCCACCGCCGAGCCACTTCGTAGCCTGATCTTTGGCGCTTGGGAATTTATAGAGCGCGACTGCGGAGGGCACGTTCTCAGGCTTCGAGCCCGACCACTTCGCTATGGCCGCGACCTCAGGACCGGTCGCTTTCCAGTTTTTGCCGTCGGCGCGGTATTTAGCGTCGGAATCCGCCATGATTTTGACGAATTTCACCATGAAGTCACGATGCGCTTTAGCCCAGTCTTTATTGGCTACGTAGCCGTCGAATGTCGCTTTTCCAGTCGATGCGGTGATTTGCCCCGAGGTGATGACGACTGCGCCGTCCTTTTTTACTTCGGCGAGCACCGGGTCCCAGATGAACGTTGCGTCAATGTCGCCGCGCTGCCATGCGGCGCGCACTTCAGGCGGACGCATATTCAGTATCTTCACATCAGCCGGGTTGACCTTAGCCTGTTCCAGTGCAACCATCGTGTGGAAGTGCGTTGTGGAGTTAAACGGCATCGCGATACGTTTGCCCTTGAGGTCGGCAACCTTCATGATGCCAGAACCTTTCCGCGCGATCAGCGCTTCGGCGTCGCCGATGTCGTCAAGAATCCAGAAAAGCTCCAGCGGCTCACCACGCGATACAGCCGCCGAGATGCCCGCCGAGCCCACTTCACCCACCTGAACCGCGCCCGATGCCATCGCTTTGATGACTTCGCCGCCACCGCCGAACTGCTTCCAGTTTACCTTGTAGCCCGTCGCAGTCTCAAGCGCCTTCGCCTCCTGCGCCATGCGATACGGCACCACCATGTCCTGATAACCAATGGTGACTTCTTTTGCCTGCGCGAATACAGCAGTGGATGTAAGCGCAGCAAGTGCGCCAATCAGCGTTGCACGGTTCATGAGCAGTTCCTGTTTAGTGTGGGTGGGTACTACTGGTTAGTGTGGGTGGGTACTACTGGTCAATCTAGTTCAGTTTTCAGGTATCGCTAGGCAATTTATTCGCCTAACGATATTCGTGCTTGCTATTTACACCAATATCGAAACTACGCCTTCGACAATATGTCGCGCAAGACACTGACAATGTGATCAATGTGGGACTTTTCGCTGATAAACGGTGGCGCGATGATAAGACTGTCGCCCGTCGCCTTGAGGTTGATGCCCGCGTCGAACAAACGCTTTTGCAATTCGTGGCCACGTGCCCCAGGCGTTCCATCGACCGCGACTTCGACGGCGGCCATCATGCCAATCGCACGAATATCGACGACCACCGGCAAGTCGGCGAGCGAAAAGATCGCGTCTATGAAGTACGGCGCCATCGCGGCTGCGCGATCAATCAGCTTTTCCTCGCGGAAAATCTTCATCATCGCGAGGCCAGCAGCTACGCACGCTGGGTGCGCGCTGTAGGTGTAGCCGTGAAAAAACTCGATGCCTTTAGCCGGGCCTGCGTTGGTAATCGTGTCGTAAATATCAGTGCGCGCTGCGACCGCGCCCATCGGCTGTGCACCATTGGTGATGGCCTTCGCCATGCACATCAGGTCAGGCGTGACACCGAACGCCTGCGCGCCGAAGTTCGCTCCCATGCGGCCCCAACCGGTGATGACTTCGTCGAACACGAGGAGGATTCCGTGCTGATCACAGATTTCGCGCAGCCGATTCAAATAACCTTTCGGCGGCGGCAAACATCCGAACGATCCAGCGGTGGGTTCGATGAATACCGCAGCAATGTTGTCGCTGCCGTACATCGCGCAATAACGCTGCAAATCTTCCGCCAGATCGGCACCGGTTTCTGGCTGGCCTTTGACGAATTTGTTCTGCGGCAAGGCGGTGTGGCGCATGTGATAAACGCCTGGCAGGCCGACGCCAAACGCTTTGCGATTGTTGACCATGCCCGACAGCGCCACGCCGCCCATGTTTACACCGTGATACGCACGTTCGCGGCTGATAAAGATTTGCCGTTGGCCCTGCCCGCGTGCGCGGTGGTAAGCAAGCGCCATCTTCATGGCGCTGTCAATCGATTCCGAGCCTGAGCCGACAAAGAAAATGCGATCCAGCCCGGCTGGCGTGAACTCGGTCACTTCGCGGGCGAGCTGAAAACTTTTCGGATGACCGCGCGCGAAGGGTGCAGCGTAGTCGAGCGTTTTGAGCTGTGAATAAACCGCCTCGGCAATCTCTGGGCGGCAATGACCTGCAGCAACGCAAAACAATCCGGACGATGCGTCGAGCACTTTATGGCCGGCGGCCGTCCACACGTACATGCCTTCGCCCTTGACCAACAGACGCGGTTCGGCCTTGAACTCTTTGTTCGGCGAAAACGGCATCCAGAAACTATCCAGCGCGTGTGAGTCGGCCGCGGTGTTGGCGGTAGCAAGTTGTGGATCGGCGTGGCCCATGAGAACTCCTTTTCGAGACTGAAAGTCGCTGTTGCGAGATAGCCGACAGAGTAGGCACCCGCAGGCTGCGACAATAGAGCCAGATATGCGACAACGATTAGGCCAGTTGTGGCAAACCCGGTTTGCCCAAAGTGATTCCACCGAAACGCTGCAACAGCGGATCGCGGGCATGTTGCGTCGCGCCGTTCTGGAGCGCGCTGTGCCACTCGATGCGCCGTTGCCGTCTACGCGTGAGCTGGCCGTTGAATTAGGCGTAGCTCGCGCCACCGTCGCGTTGGCTTACGAGCGCTTGCAAATTGAAGGCGCAATTGAATCACGCGAGCGTCGTGGCTTTTTCGTAACCGCATCGTTCGCGAATCAACGCGCCGAGTTTCACGAGAGCGACCAGTTGTCGCTGTTACCACCGCCCGATTGGGCGCGGCACTTTCGTTCGCTGGATGTGGCGTACCAGCCCGTAAAAAACCCGACGGATTGGTATCGCTACCGTTATCCGTTTGTCTACGGGCAGATTGATCCGAAACTGTTTCCGCTCGCTGATTGGCGCGACTGTTTTGAGCGCGCCATGAAGCAGGAAAGTGTTGAGGTGTGGACGGTAGATCGTGGCGATCTTGATGATCGTGACTTGCTGGAGCAACTACGCACACGCGTGCTGCCGAGGCGCGGCGTGTGGGCGGCGGCGGACGAAATTCTGGTGACGGTGGGCGCGCAACAGGCGCTGTATCTGATCGGACAATTGCTCGGTGGGATCGGTCGCCGCGTCGTCGTCGAGGAGCCTTGCTATCCCGATGTGCGCGCAATCTTCTCGATGACCGGCGCGACAATTTCATCGGTCGCCGTGGATGCTGAAGGCGTCAATGTTTCGCAAGTGTCAGCATTGCGTCCGGATGTAGCAGTGGTAACGCCATCGCATCATTGCCCGACGGGTGTCCGTATGAGCGACGAGCGTCGCCGCGCGTTGTTGTCGCAGGCGGCCGATCAAGATTTTTTGATCGTTGAGGACGATTACGAGCCGCAGTTGGTGGGCGCTTCTGCGTTGGCAGGCGCGACGTCCGCACTCAAAAGCCTCGACATGAACGGTCGCGTGCTCTACGTCGGTAGTTTGTCAAAAACGCTGGCGCCGGGCCTGCGCCTCGGCTACATCGTCGCGCCGCGCGAGGTCATCGCCGCGCTGCGCCGTTTGCGTCGGCTCATGCTGCGCCACGTCGCCAGCAACAACGAACGCGCGTTGGCGCTGTTTCTGTCGCAGGGACATTTTGAATCATTGCAACGACGGCTCGGTCATGCCTATCAGGTACGACTGAAAATGTTGCGTGAAGCGCTCGCGACGCACTTGCCCGACTGGATAATCGAGAGTCCGGAAGGTGCGGGCTCGGCGCTTTGGGTGCGTTTGCCCGACGGTGTAAACGCTGTCACGCTGGTTGCGGCTGCGCGCGAGGCAGATGTGGTGATTGAACCGGGCGTTGGTTTCTTCGGCCTCGCACCCACTGGTGAATTTGTCCGTATGGGAATTTCGGCCATTCCGACGCATTTAATTGGCGAGGGTGTGCTTGCGTTGGCGAGCGTGGCGGCCAAGCAGCGAAGTTAACCTCTCGGGCCGCGTCCTATCGATTCCAGGCGCACAATGCCGTGCCCTTCAGCGGTTTTTTTAGGCGCTACTTTCCAGGCATGACCGTAAATCACTTCGACACTCATTCGAATCGGGCCGCCGTCGCGGCGCCCAGCGTCTAGCGCCGCCTCAATTGCGTGCAACTTGCGCGGTGTCATCAAGCCCCGCGATCTCGTCAGCATTGCGTTACTCGCTCCCTGCGCCTTGAGATCGCGCCACAGCGCGTCGGTCGTCGCGTATTCGAGCGTGATCACCTCCATGTCCATCACCGGGTCTGCAAAGCCTGCGTGAACCAGCATGTCGCCAATGTCATGCAGGTCGGTAAATCGTTGAACGTGTTTGTCCGCTTCGGCTTCATCGCGCGAAATCGCACGTCGCAGCTCGATCAGCGTATCTGGCCCCGACGCGGTGAACATCATCACACCGCCGACTTTGAGCACACGATTCCATTCGGCAAACAGCGCAGGCAAATCGTTGGCCCAGTGCAACGCGAAATTGCTCCAAAGCACCTCAGCGTGCTCGCGTGGCAGCGGCAATGCGTTCATGTCGGCGACGAGACCCTGCGTTTCGCCTTTGCCAGATTTGCTACTGCCGCCCGTCAGTCGCGCGAGCCAGCCCGGTTTGGGAACGATAGGTGCAGCCCGCGCCACCATTGCGGGCGAGTGATCTACTGCAATGACGGTCGCGTCGGGGAAGCGCTCCGCCAGCGCCCTCGTGTGCGTGCCCGGACCGCAGCCCACATCAAGCACCACGGAGGGCGCGATCCGCATGATGTCAAAGCGCTCTAGCAGGCGGTTGCCGACTTCGCGCTGCACCACCGCCGCTTCGGCGTAGATCGCAGCCGCACGGTCAAATCGCTGGCGCAACAGTGCGACGTCGATCGGCTCGGGCGCGCTCACGACAAACGCCCAGTCACACTACGTGGGAAAATTGGCACAGCATTCGATCAAAGACAGGTTCTCCAATTTTATTGCGTACGCTATACGATGATGGCTTGGCCGCGCTGGCTCGAGTGCGCGAACGCGCGCTGCCGCAGACGTGCTTTTTCTGTGGAGATAGCTCGCCCGAAACTGTTTGTGAGCCCTGCGCCGCGACGCTTCCACGACTGGGCGACCAAATCTGTCCGCGCTGCCAGCTTCCTGCTGCCAACGGTGAGGTATGCGGTCGATGCCTCAAAAAGCCGCCGGTCTGGCAACATTTGATTGCTGAGTGGCAATACGATTTTCCGATCACGGCGGCCATCACTTCTGCAAAATATCATCACGCATTCCCGATATTTCGATGGGTTGCCGCCCAGCGCCGCGATTGGCCATTCGCTGCGTCCTCGACCTTAATTCCGGTGCCGCTCGCCGAGTTGCGCTTGCAGAAGCGCGGCTACAACCAGGCGCAATTGATTGCCAACGAAATGGCGAAACGTTTTGCGCTTAAAGTTGACGCGGACGCTGTGATTCGCATTCGTGAGACCGATATTCAACAGCGACTGAACTGGGTCGAGCGTCGACGAAATGTGCGTCATGCCTTTGCAGCGACGCGCTCCCTTGCGGGTGAATCGGTCGTTCTGGTTGATGATGTGCTCACCACAGGGTCGACGTTGAACGAGCTGGCGCGTGCCGCATATGACGCTGGTGCGAGTCGGGTGGACGCCTACGTGCTTGCGCGTGTGCAGCCGATTCGTCGACGTGATCGCGTCGTGAAATTTGGACATTCGATCGCATGATTCACGTCGTTCTCGTCGAGCCGGAAATTCCGCCGAATACGGGCAACGTGATTCGCCTGTGCGCGAACACCGGTGCGATGTTGCATCTGGTCAAACCGTTGGGCTTTCCGCTTGATGATGCACGGATGCGCCGCGCTGGGCTCGACTATCACGAGTACGCGACGATGCAGGTGCATGAAAATTGGGCGGCGTGCAAAGCAGCGCTGGTTGGGCATCGCATGTTCGCGATAGAAACCTGCGGCACCCAATCACCGCACGAAACGGCACTGCAATCGGGCGATGTTTTTGTGTTTGGGTCGGAGACGAAAGGGTTGTCGACGGCCGTGCTCGCCGATTTTTCGACGGATCGCCAATTGCGGCTTCCGATGCGCCCGGCGATTCGGAGTTTGAATCTCTCAAATTCGGTCGCCGTCACGGTGTATGAGGCGTGGCGGCAGCTTGGATTCAACGGTTCTGGTAAATAGCTTTTTCGCGAAAGCTCCACTGCATTGGGGTTAGACGACCATAACGCTTATTATCGACATTAGCATTTTTGACGACCTAACCACCGCTAAATAAGGCTTAAACGAAAAAGCTGAATAACAAAAGGCGCTCTCTATGTGTCTTTGCCAGCACGTTGTGACGACTAAATTTCTTCGAGCAACCGCATCGTTCGCCCCGTGGCGCCTTGATGGGTCGTCACGAATTTTTGCGCCGCCA
>JBDSYI010000510.1:0-15308 GCA_039925745.1 Casimicrobium sp.
GTCCGTGCCCAGCTGCCCTGAGATGGCCATGCGCAAGGTGTTAGCGCGCCCCCGAGTGCTGGCAGTCTCATCACGAGTGACCCGATAGCTGGGGCACATCGTTCCCGCATCAAATTTTCGGCAATGCCCATTGTTGTTGCACATTTCGACCGCTTTTCCGAAGCCCTCCGACGCATCGCCGCCGGTTCCTGGTGCCGTGATGTGTTCGGTCGTTGCGTCGATTTGCACGTCCCACGCGCTCCAGTCGAGCGTGGTTTTGATCGGAATGGTTTTGTAGGGCTTCGCCTGAGTCTCAGGCTTGAAGCGGAAGAGGGACGCGTCGTCCATTTTCGGCGCGTCAATCATCTTGCCGGGGTTGAACAAATTGTCCGGATCGAACGCCTGCTTGATCTCGCGGAACGCGCCAGAAATCACAGGCCCGAACTGCCATGAAACCCATTCACCACGACACAAACCGTCACCGTGTTCGCCGCTGTAAGCGCCCTTGAATTTGCGCACCAAGGCGCTGGCCTCCTCGGCAATTGCGCGCATTTTTGTCGCGTCGCCGGCGCGCATATCGAGGATCGGTCGCACATGCAACGTACCTACGCTCGCGTGTGCGTACCAGGTGCCGCGCGTGCCGTGACGGGCGAAGACTTCGGTGAGATTTGCGGTGTATTCCGCCAGATGTTCCAGCGGTACCGCGCAGTCTTCGATGAAGCTCACGGGCTTACCATCGCCTTTCAAGCTCATCATGATGTTGAGGCCTGCTTTTCGAACTTCCCACAGATTTTTCTGCGGCGCATCGTCTGTCATTTCCACGACGGCGTCTGGTAGTCCGAGCGACGCAATCAGCTCAACGAGAAGCTTTAATTGGCGCTTGAGGGCGTCCTTATCGTCGCCCGAAAATTCGACCAGCAAAATCGCGTCCGGCTGCCCCACGAGCGCAGTGCGCACGGTTGGCGCGAACGCGGGATTAGACAGCGCCAGTTCGATCATTGTGCGGTCTACCAGCTCCACCGCTGTCGGGCCTAGCTTGACGATGTGCTGTGCCGATTCCATCGCCTGATGAAAGCTCGGGAAGTTCACCACGCCGAGCACTTTTGCTTTCGGCAGCGGGGAAAGCGCAAGCGTGAGCGACTTGGTGAAAGCTAGCGTACCTTCGGAACCAACAAGCAAATGCGACAGATTGACGCTTCCATCGGTCGTGTAGGCTCGCTCGCTCCGATTGCAGAAGATGTCCAGGTTGTAGCCGCCCACGCGGCGCATCACACTCGGCCACAAGCGCTCGATTTCGCTGTGGTGTTTTGTTGCCAATGATTGCGCGATATCGCCGATTTCTTTGGCACGTCCCGAGGCTTGCGACTGCTCAGCAAAATTCGCGATACTGCCATCCGCCAGCCACGCCTCAATGCCCAAAACGTTGTGCACCATATTGCCGTAAGCAATCGAGCGCGAGCCGCAAGAGTTGTTGCCCGCCATGCCACCCAACGTGGCCTGTGCGCTGGTTGAAACGTCTACCGGAAACCACAATCCGTGCGGCTTTAAATACGCATTCAGGTGATCCAAAACCATGCCAGGCTCAACGGTCACCGTGCGCTGCGCTGCGTTGAAGTTCAAAACGTTGCGGAAATACTTCGAATTGTCGATCACCAGCGCAACGCCCGTCGTCTGCCCGCATTGACTGGTGCCGCCGCCACGCGCCAGCACCGGTACTTTTAAGTCGCGAGCGATGTCGATGGCATTCTGAATATCGGCAACCGTCGTTGGTACAAACACGCCGACAGGAATCTGTTGATAGATCGAAGCGTCGGTCGCGTAGCGTGCGCGGTCGGCATCGGAAAAAAGGATTTCGCCTTGCGTGTTGTCGCGAAGCCGTTGGGCGAGTGAAGTGGTTTCATGCATGGTGTGAGCGTAGCAGCGTTGGCGATCGTCTTCGATGTGCTGGCGTCATTCCTGTTGCTGCCTGCACTTTGAAGGGATGTGCAGCGCTCCGTGAATACAGAAAATTGACCAACGACAAGATCGACCTGAATCTGCGCGTGCGAAAATGACTCGAACTTCCCGCGAGAGACACCGCATGCTGCAACTCAATTTTCATCGCTCTGGCCGACATCAGTTGGCCATACCCGGCCCGTCGCCCGTTCCGGACCGTGTCGCCCGCGCCATCAGTTTGCCGACCATTGACCATCGCGGTCCTGAATTTGCAGGGCTTGGCCTTAAGGTGCTCTCCGGCATCAAAACGATTTTCAAAACGCAGCAACCCGTGATCATCTACCCGTCGTCGGGCACGGGTGCTTGGGAGGCTGCGCTGGTTAACACTCTGTCGCCGGGCGATCAGGTGCTGATGTACGAGACGGGCCAATTCGCCACCCTCTGGAAAAAAATTGCCGACCGTGTTGGGCTTAAAACCGAGTTCCTCGCTCCGGCGAACGATGCCGGTTGGCGGCACGGAATCGATGCAAGTTTGATCGAAGCGCGCCTGCGCGAAGACGGAACTCACGCAATCAAAGCGGTCTGCGTGGTTCACAACGAAACTTCCACCGGCGTGACCAGCAACATCAATGCCGTACGCGACGCCATCGACCGCGCGGGCCACCCGGCACTTTTGCTGGTGGACACCGTGTCGGGCCTCGGTGGTGCCGATTATGAACATGACGCATGGGGGGTGGACGTGTCCATCGCCGGGTCACAAAAAGGACTCATGTTGCCGCCTGGCCTCGGCTTTAATGCGCTTTCGCAAAAAGCCATTGCCGCCAGCAAAACGTCGAGACTGCCCAAGGCTTATTGGGCCTGGGACGAAATGCTGGAGATGAACAAGACCGGGTACTTTCCGTCAACACCGGCGACCAATTTGCTCTACGGTTTACACGAAGTGCTCGACATGATTGCCGCTGAAGGTCTGGACACGGTGTTTGCCCGCCATCAGCGATTGGCAGCTGCCTGTCGCGCCGCAGTCAAGGCGTGGGGGCTCGAAACTCAGTGTCGCGACGATGCGTGTCACTCGCCGATCTTGACGGGCGTCGTGATGCCACACGGCATCGACGCTGATGCCGTTAGGAAGATCGCGCAAGACGAATACGACACCTCGCTCGGCCAGGGGCTCGGCAAAGTCAAAGGTAAGATTTTCCGTATTGGACATCTCGGCGAATGCAACGACGTATCGCTCATGGGCACGATCTGTATCGTCGAAATGAGTCTCGCCAAAGCAGGCGTCGCGCTAAACGCCAGTGGCGCAGTCGCGGCTATGAACGTCTTGAAAGCGCTCGCCTAAACACCATTCCGCCATTTTTTTAAGAAAACACAAATGACCACACGCCGCCAAACCCTAAAGTATCTAGCCGCCACTCCGCTCGCTTTAAGTCCAATTCTGCGCGCCCAACCGGCATGGCCCTCAGGAAACGTAAGAATCGTCGTCGGCTTCCCTCCCGGTGGTGGCACCGATCTACTCGCGCGCATATTCGCGCCCAAGCTCACCGCCCTGTGGGGCCATCAGGTCATTGTTGAAAATCGTGCCGGCGTCGCCGGCGTGCTCGCTGCGGACGTGGTTGCCAAATCAACCGACGGTTTGACGCTCTTGATGGGGCATATCAATTCACACGGCATCGGCCCGGTACTGAATCCAAAAATGCCATACAACGTGGACACCGATTTTTCGCCGTTGGCGCTGGTGGGTGTCACGCCGAACGTGCTCATCTGTCACCCGAACGCTCCGGCGAAAACGGTCAAAGACATCGTCGCATTGGCCAAGGCAAAACCGGGTTCGTTGTCATTCGGCTCCGCGGGCAGCGGTAGCGCGCAACACCTGGCGCTAGAGCTGTTCAAGGTGGCCGCAGGAATTGATGTTCTGCACGTCCCGTATAAAGGCAGCGCGCCGCTGCTAACCGATTTGATGGGCGGACAGATCAACTATTCGTTCGACACGATGGCTGCGGTGACCCCCCACGTGAAAGGCGGTAAGGTGTACGCCGTCGCGCAGACGCGTCTTAAACGCTCACCTTCCTACCCCGACCTGCCGACCGTCGCCGAGAGCGGCTATCCCGGCTTCGACGCAACCACGTGGTACGGCATGATCGGCCCTGCGAAAATGGCGCCGGACGTCGTTGCACGAATAAACCGCGACATCAACACCGCGATGGCGATGCCTGATGTGAAGGAGCGTCTCGCAGGCGTCGGAGCGGAGGATGGTGGCGGCACCGCGCAACAGTTTGCGGACTTTATGCGGGCCGAGCGCATCAAGTGGGCGCGAGTGGTTAAGGAGGCGAACGTTAAGGTGGATGCATAGCCTTTCGATCGAAGCGCTTCCGGACTATTAGAACGCGAACGCCACGCAAGGCATCTACCATCCTCAACTTCGGGCCACACCAGTCAGGGAGCCGGGCACCGTTCACACATTCAGCTGCCACCTCGCGTAATGACAGCCACCGATGCGATAGCAAGCGTTGGGCGGCGTGGAAATAGCAGTTGCGATACTTGGCCGCGTAGCTTTCCAAACAACAAGCCTGGAGTCAAACATGAGCACATCACTAGAAAATAAAGTCGCATGGATCACGGGCGGCGGTAGTGGCATCGGGCTGGCGGGCGCTGCGGAGCTTGTTAAAGCGGGAGCACATGTTGTGATATCGGGGCGTAATCCGGAAACGACTGCGTCCGCATTAAAAACGCTTCAGTCGTTGCCGGGGCCTGGCAGTGCGCAAGCCATCGTGCTCGACGTGGCCGACAAACACGCAGTGCTTGCTGCAGCGAGCGAGATCGTTGCTCAGCATGGCTTCATCGATATCGTCGTCAATAGCGCGGGCATCAACACACCAAAACGGAACTTTGACAATCTCACGCTTGACGCGTGGGACGATGTTGTCAACATCAACCTCTCAGGCGTCTTTTACGTCGTACATGCGGTGCTCCCCCTGCTGCGCAAAGCGGGTGGTGGGTTGATCATCAACGTCGCCTCCACCGCAGCGCTAAATCCGTCGCGCATGACTGGAGCGGCTTACAACGCAACCAAACGCGCAGTCATAGCGCTAACCGAGTCGATCAATATCGAAGAGTTCTCGCACGGCATCCGCGCGACGTCATTGGTGCCCGGGGAAGTAGCGACACCGATTCTGGACAAGCGCCCGCTGCCGCCGACAGAGGCGCAACGCGCGCGCATGATCCAGCCTGCCGATATGGGCAAGGCGATTTTGTTTCTCGCCGAAATGCCTGCCCACGTCTGCGTTAATGAACTCGTCATCACGCCGACGTTTAACCGTTTTCTGGCATAGTCCGACACACCGCAGTTCAAGCGTTTAAGAGTCGAGTTTGATGCGCACTAAGTTGCACACGCTAGGATCGGTGCGCTTACAGTTTTGCAGTGGTATTCGAATGATCAGCTTTAAGCTACAAGTTCCTCCACACCGGGGCCAGACACGATTTAGTCGTACAGTCGATAACCGCGCATTTCTGTATCCAGCCCCCATCGAACAATGGTTATACCGAAAAGCTGATGGCCTATCTGTGTACGTTAATCATTCAATTCACCATTTGTGCGGCGAGGGTGATGATTGAGCGTTTGTGCTGCTGCTTCACAGCTCGTGCGTTGCACAGGTCGCCGAGCGAATGCCGTCGTCCACGATGGCCGGCGTCGTCAATCAATGTGTTTTTCGTAAAACGAAAGCGTTGAAAGCGCCTTAAACCCGAGGCGCTCGAGGATAGGTTTGCTTTCGGGGCTGGCTTCGACGGCGAGATATTGTGCGCCGCGTTCTAGTGCGGCATGCGCGCGGACAGTGAGCATGCCGGTGTAGGCGTGTTGGCGACGCCAGGCTGCTTTGGTCGTTCCGCCGCAGAGCAGCGCGAAGGGCGCGCCGGGCGCATGGAACATGTAGCCAGACGTGACGGGATTGTCGCCGTCGAATCCAGCGAAAAATGCGATGCCCGGTTCGCGTCTTTCGATGAGCGCGCGGTAATCGTCTACGTAGCGCGAATTGGGCGCGTCGGGCCAGACGTCGTCCCAGATGTTTTGATAGGCGTCGAGTTCCTTTGACGTGACGAGTTCGCGTATCGCGAGACTCGACGAAGTGTGTTTCTGCGCTGCCAGAACTTCGATCAAGCCCCGCACAGGCGTTGCCATGAGCGTGCAATGATCATTCCCATTACAGCCGCGTGCGACGAGGCTGTCGCGAAGCTCGTCGTGCGTCGAGTCGTGGGCGTAGAGCTTCCACATGAGAACTTTGGCATGCCCGCGCACTGCACTGAACTCTGCGTCAACCGATGCTGTCACGCCTGACTCGCGGAAGTCGTGCCACATGATGTAGCGCTGGCTGCCCGTCGTGGTGGTGCAGCGCGTGACAACGGGCGTGATCTCTCGCTCGCAACCCGCTATGTGGACGTTGCGACGCATGGTGTCGTCGTACAGCGCGAGGAGGGCGGCGGGGTGCAGTGGCATTGCTTCTGAACGGTCGCCGATCAACATAGGTTTGATTTACATCACGCTGTAAACCGGCCCGCCGCCGCCTTCCGGCGTCACCCAGTGGATGTTTTGCAGCGGGTCTTTGATGTCGCAGGTTTTGCAATGCACGCAGTTTTGCGCGTTAATTTGCAGGCGCTTTCCTGGCGCCGCATCGCCGACGGCTTCATCGTCCACGAATTCGTAAACGCCTGCGGGACAATAGCGACTCTCGGGGCCAGCGTAACGCGCCAGGTTGTACTTCACTGGAATGGACGGGTCGCGCAGTTGCAGATGAACTGGCTGATCTTCCTCGTGATTAGTGTTGGACAGAAACACCGAAGTGAGCTTGTCAAACGTAATCACGCCATCGGGTTTGGGGTACGCGATCTGCGGCATTTGATCGGCGGGTTTGAGCGTCTCGTTGTCGGCCTTACCATGACGCAGCGTCCAGCCAACGAGTTTGCCCAGACCTAGATCGTTCAGCCACATGTGAATGCCACCGTGCAGCGTGCCCAATGTCATTCCCCACTTGAGGCCAGGTTTGACGTTCCTCACTTTGTAGAGATCGCTAAACACCCAACTTTTTTTCCAGCCGTCGTTGTAAGCGTGCAGTTCGTCATGCTGACGATCAGTTTTCACTGCATCGAACGCGGCCTCAGCGGCAAGCATGCCGGTCTTCATCGCGTTATGGGTGCCCTTGATGCGCGGCAAATTCACGAAACCAGCTCCGCAGCCAATGAGCGCGCCGCCCTTGAACGAAAGCTTCGGCACGCTTTGCAGACCCCCTTCGTTGATGGCTCGAGCGCCGTACACCAATCGCTTTCCGCCTTCGAACAGCGGCTTGATGTGAGGATGCGTTTTGAAGCGCTGAAATTCATCAAACGGGGACAGCCAGGGGTTTTCGTAATTTAGATGAACCACAAATCCCACGGCGACCAGCGAATCTTTGTTTTCATTAGTCAGGTGATACAGGAACGATCCGCCGCCGGTCTTTGAATCGAGTGGCCAGCCTTGTGAATGCATGACCTTTCCCGGCACATGCTTGGCCGGATCGATCTGCCACAGCTCTTTGATCCCGATGCCGTACTTTTGCGGGTCGATGCCGTCGCGCAGGTTGAACCTTTTCATGAGCTCCCGCGAAAGCGACCCGCGCACACCTTCGCCGAACAGCGTGTATTTAGCGTGCAATTCCATTCCGGGCTGGAACTCGGCTTTTTTCTCGCCGCCCTTGCCGACGCCCATGTCGCCCGTTGCCACGCCCATCACAGCACCCGCATCGCTGAACAACACTTCCGCTGCGGCAAAGCCAGGATAAATTTCTACGCCCAGCGCCTCTGCTTGTTCGCCCAGCCACTTGCACACGCGGCCGAGACTCACGATGTAATTGCCGTGGTTGTCCATCAGCTTTGGCAGCACCCAGTTCGGCGTTTTCATGGCGCCGGTTTCGGTCAGCGTCCAGAACTCATCTTCGGTCACCGGCGTGTGAATGGGCGCACCTTTTTCTTTCCAGTCGGGAATCAATTCGTTCAAACCAACAGGATCAATGACCGCGCCGGACAAAATGTGCGCACCGACTTCACTGCCCTTTTCAAGTACGCAGACGGAGACTTCACGATTGTTCTCCGCCGCGAGCTGCTTCAGACGAATTGCGGCGGACAGCCCCGCTGGGCCTGCGCCAACGATCACTACGTCGTATTCCATCGCGTCGCGGTCGGCTCGGATACTGGTCATAAGTTCGTCTTCTCTTCTGTAGGGTGATGCGTTTAGCGGTGCGCCAATGTTTTGCGCATTTTGTGTTTGTCGATTTGCGTTTCGACACAGCGAAAACCGAAACGCTCGTAAAGGCGCAATGCTGGATTGTCGCGGAATACGTTTAATGTGAGTTCGTTCAGGCCTCGCGTTTGCGCCATGCTTTCGACCAGAGCGAGTGTGGTCCAGCCGACGCCGCGATTGCGGTGTTGCGCTTCCAGTTGCACGTCACCAATGTGCAGTACATTGGAGCCATCGGGCTCGTCACGCACACTTAGAAAGCCGACCGTGTGATGCGCGGGCAGGTTCAAGTTGCTGATCAAAAAGAACGAAGCTTGCGGTGCCAGATTTCTCCAGCGCGTCTCATCAAATTCTTGCCCGCGTCGAAGCAGATACGGCTTCATATTGTCGCGAGCGAGTGCCAGACAGTATTCGAGCCGACGATCAGCAGTCGTGATCGGTGTCAGCGCAATCGCCGCAACGGGCATGGAGACGGGCTTGCCACGACGGTCGGTGTCGATGACTGGCACTTCAGAGGCAGCGCAATTCATCAGACGATTATAGTTAGCGACTACTCGGACATTTACCGATATCAGAGGGTCATTTTTCGATGGATAGCTCCAAACAGCTTTCGCCGCTTGTTTTGGCGGACGGCAATCCCATTGCTGCGCTGCGCGATATCGTGATGCATGAAGTCGAAATGGCGGTGCGCTGGGGCGATATGGATGCCTACAACCACGTCAACAACACCGTGTACTTTCGTTTTATGGAGCAGTGTCGCCTGGAGTGGTTCGCGAAACTCGGATTTAAGACTGTGGATGAGGATGTTGTGCCGATTCTGGTGGAGGCGAACTGCCGGTTTATTCGTGCGGTGACTTACCCGGCCACTGTGCGCGTGACCATCCGCGTCACCGTCGTCGGCCCGAAAATCGTCGAGACTATTCATGATATTTTTGTCGGTAACGTGCTCTATGCGACAGGCATTTGCAAATTGTTGTGGATGAGCCGTAGTGCCAATAAGGCCGTGGCGTTGCCTGAAGCTGTGCGCGCCCGGTTACTGCTGTTGCCGTAGGGTGTGCATCAGAATGCGCGCGGTCTTTCCGTCTTTCCGTGAATGCTCTTCCGAGCTAGTGGTGCGCACTTTGTTGCACGTTTTACGCTCACTACAGATTCGCCATGACTGAACCTCTCTGGAGTCCATCGCCAGAGCGCATCGCTTCCGCGCGCATCGCGGCATTCACGCACCTGCTTCGCGAAAAATACTCGCAAGAATTCCCGGATTACTGGAGCATATGGCGCTGGTCGATTGCGAACAAGGAAGTGTTTTGGCGTGAGGTCTGGGACTTTTGTGGCGTTGTAGGTGAGAAGGGCGAACGCACGCTGGTGGACGGTCACCTGATGCCCGGCGCAAAGTGGTTCCCGGACGCGCAATTGAATTTCGCCGAGAACCTGCTCAAGAAACGTGGCTCAGATGACGCGCTCGTTTTCTGGAACGAAGCGGGTGATCGTCGAAGATTGAGTTTTGACCAATTGCGGGGCTCGGTTGCCAGTGTGCAAAAGGCGCTCAAGGGCGCTGGCGTGGTGGCAGGCGACCGCATCGCGAGCATCCTTCCGAATATTCCAGAAGCTGCCATTGCCATGCTCGGCGCTACGAGCATCGGCGCGGTGTGGTCATCGTCGTCTCCGGACTTTGGCGTTCAGGGCGTTCTGGATCGCTTTATGCAGATCGAGCCGAAGATTTTGTTCGCGGTAAATGGCTACTTCTACAACGGAAAAGTGGTTGATACGCGCAATAAAGTGTTTGAAATTGCGGCTCGATTGCCGAGTGTGGAGCAAGTGATTTGGGTGGAGTACGTTGCCGACCTCCCTGTGGCAACGGTTGCGCATTCACAGGTTGGCACGGACATCACAGGCGATCGCGATGGAAACGCCTCCATACCTGCGTCGTCGTCAATCGTGGATTCGACGTGGAGCAACTTCTGCGCCGCCATCGCCATTGAACCCACCTTCGAACGTTTTCCGTTCGATCATCCGCTGGTTGTGGTGTTCTCGAGCGGCACCACAGGATTGCCGAAGTGCATGGTGCAGGGCGCTGGCGGCACGTTGATGCAACAGATGAAGGAGCACGCGCTGCATGCCGACATTCACGACGGCGACCGCTTGTTCTATTTCTCGACCACCGGTTGGGTGATGTGGAACTGGCTCATCACTGGCCTCGCCACGGGCGCGACGTGCATGCTCTACGACGGCTCGCCCTTCGCGGCGCGCAGTCGCGTGCTCTGGAATTTTGCCGAGACCGAGCGCATCACTCACTTTGGTACCAGTGCCAAATATATCGACGCCAGTAAAAAAGGTGGCGTGGTGCCGTGTCGTTCCCACCAATTGCCTGCATTGCGGGCCGTCCTTTCCACCGGTTCGCCACTGTTACCCGAGAGTTTTGACTACGTGTACCAGTGCGTGAAATCGGACGTACATCTGGCTTCGTTATCGGGTGGTACCGAGATCATGAGCGCATTTGTGCTGGGTAATCCGACGCTGCCCGTGTACAGGGGTGAAATGCAGTGTCTCGGCCTCGGTATGGCCGTGGACGTGTTTTCGGACAACGGCGAGTCGTTGCGCGGCGCAATGGGCGAATTGGTCTGCACGCAAAGCTTTCCTTCGATGCCGCTCTACTTCATCGGGGATCCCGACAGCACGCGCTATCGGGCGGCATATTTCGAGCGCTTTCCAGGGCTCTGGTGTCACGGCGACTGGTCGCAAATCACCGAACACGACGGTATGGTGATCGCCGGACGATCGGACGCCACGCTAAATCCTGGCGGCGTCCGCATCGGCACGGCGGAAATTTATCGTCAGGTCGAGACATTGGACGAGGTCCTCGAATCCATCGTGATCGGGCAGAATTTTCAGGGTGATGCGCGTGTAGTTCTATTCGTGAAATTAGTTGAAGGCGTCAATCTTGACGATGCGCTCACCGAAAGAATAAAACAACGCATTCGCGAAAACACGACGCCGCGTCATGTCCCAGCCAGAGTCGTCCAGGTGCCCGATATTCCACGCACGAAAAGCGGAAAAATAGTGGAGCTGGCAGTGCGTGATGTTGTGCATGGACGTACAGTTAAAAACCAGGATGCAATGGCCAATCCCGAGGCACTGGAATACTTCCGCCATCGGCCAGAGTTGGCGACGTAGCGGAGATCGTTGGCAGGGAGGGCAGCGCTCGCGCTACCTGTATTTGAGTTGGCCGTCGGTGTACGACCACCGTGCCTTAAAGCAACGCACTAAATCCTCGTGGCAAATTCGTACAATTGCTCGAGACTACTCACGGGCAACTAAGGAAATAGTGTGAACAAACTTTATCCGAGCGCAGAAGCGGCGCTCTCTGGCGTCATCAAGGACGGGCAATTGCTGGGCGTAGGGGGCTTTGGCCTGTGCGGCATTCCTGAAGCGTTAATCGATGCGCTGGTTGCGTCCGGCGCCAAAAACCTCACTGCGATTTCAAACAATGCAGGCGTTGACGGCTTCGGACTTGGTAAATTACTTGCCACGCGCCAGATTAAAAAAATGATCGCGAGTTACGTCGGCGAAAACAAAGAATTTGAGCGGCAATATCTGGCTGGCGAACTCGAACTCGATTTCACGCCACAAGGCACACTGGCAGAAAAACTGCGTGCAGGTGGCGCTGGAATCCCTGCGTTTTTCACCAAAACGGGCGTCGGCACGATCGTCGCGGACGGCAAAGAAATCCGCGAATTCGACGGCGTGAAATACGTAATGGAGCGCGCTTTGGTGCCCGATGTATCGCTGGTCAAGGCGTACATCGCGGACAAATCGGGGAACCTCGTTTTTCGCAAAACTGCGCGCAATTTCAATCCGAACGTCGCGATGGCGGGCAAGATCACGATTGTCGAGGTCGAGAAAATCGTCGAAATCGGCGCGCTCGATCCCGATCAGGTGCATTTGCCCGGAATTTACGTTCATCGCATCGTTGTCAACGCCACGCCCGAGAAGCGGATCGAGCAACGCACTATTACTACAGCTGGAGTCTAAGCATGGCCTGGAATCGCGATGAAATGGCAGCACGTGCTGCGAAAGAGCTTAAAGACGGCTTCTATGTGAACTTGGGCATTGGCATGCCGACGCTGGTTGCTAATCATGTGCCAAAAGGAATGGAAGTCTGGCTGCAGTCGGAAAATGGTCTGCTCGGCATCGGTCCGTTCCCGACCGAAGATCAGGTGGATCCTGACATGATTAACGCAGGCAAACAGACTGTTACGACGTTGCCCGGTTCGTCGATCTTCTCTTCAGCCGACAGCTTTGCGATGATTCGCGGTGGCAAGATCAATCTCGCGATTCTGGGGGCGATGCAGGTCAGTGAAAAGGGCGATCTGGCCAACTGGATGATTCCGGGCAAGATGGTCAAAGGCATGGGCGGCGCGATGGATTTGGTCGCCGGAGTCGGTCGCGTCGTCGTGTTGATGGAGCATGTCGCGACGAAAAAGGATGGTACGACTGACAAGAAGATTTTGACCGCTTGCAATCTACCGCTGACCGGCGTCGGAGTGGTTAATGTGATCATTACGGACTTAGGAGTCATGGAAGTCACCGCGACCGGCTTGAAACTCGTTGAACTTGCACCCGGAGTGACGCGGGAACAAATTGCCGCGGCGACTGGGTGCACTTTGCACTAACCCCCGGCGCGCCCAACGTCGCCGCTGTGGTCTCCGCGAACAGCGGTGACCGCTAACGCATCAAGCCGCGAGTCGCCGCATTCGCCATCTGACGGATCGGCGTAAACAGCAGTTGCAGCGCCCAGCGAATAAAACTTCTGGTGAGCTCGACGCCTTGCGCCGCTGCTCGGCCCGCAAAGCGCATGATCGCTCCGACTAATGTTGTGACATACATCGACATTCTTGCGGTGAGTTGCGCGGCTCTTTCCAGCATGACGGCAAGCTGATCGAGCAGGGTCATCGCAGCAAGCGCGGCTGGGCCTACTGTTGCAGCCAGAATGTCGGTCGATGCGTCAATAATCCAGCGCAGCGCTGCACCAAGCATTTCAAAGGCGTAGGCACCCATTGGAACGATGGACTCACGTCCGTTCGCGACGCTGCGCAACCAGGCTTCTGCGCGTTGGCCCGCCGTACGATCCACGCTGGCGGCGGCGAGCGTCGCCCATGAGCATCCGACCATCGCGCCCAGATAGCTGTTTTCCATGCTGTGCGCGCCGAAACTAATAACCGTGTTGCGACTGCCGCCGACCACATTGCCGGACGAGCCGTACGGCACATGCGTAAACGGCCACAGCGGCACCATCGGCACCGGATCGGCAAAATGCTGAACGCGGTGGATGTGGGAGCTGCCGAGGCGGTCAGAGAGATCAAATGCGAATCGCGTTAGGCCCACTCGTGGCGAACCAAACGTATAAAGTTCCGGCTGTCCGATCCCCCGCTGGCGACAGTACGCAGCGGTGAGCGTGGCGAGGGCGCCGCCGAGGCTGTGCCCGACACAATGAACGATCGACGGGTTGCGGCCGCGCAGAAACGTGTCCAGCTCGTGAGAAAACGAACTCCACGTTTCCATAAAACCGGCGTGAACCGACGACCCAGTCGGGCCACCGCGAACGCCAAAGTTGGCGTCGGTACACCAGTCGGCAGCGACGTCGGTGCCGCGGTGAGCGACGAGCACTTCCCCCTGGTAGCGACCAGTGCCTGAGGCGATATAGCCGAAACCGCTGACTTCTTTCCAGACAATCAGTCCGCCGCTTGTCCCCTGAAACCGGGAATTGTCGCCAACATTAAACATGCCCTCGCAACCCAGTTCAAAGCCGAGCGCCGCCGCCTGCGACACTGAAACATCACGCAACGAATACACGCCATTCGCGATTTTTGCGGCTTGAACTGGGCTGAGTGTCGGCATGGAGCGCTTTCCGGGTTAAGCGACGTACGGTGAGTACAGTCGATCGGGTGAACAAGCAGAATTGACGGTTTGGCTGAAACGAGTTCATATCAGCCTATCTTGCGTGGACGCAACCGACCGGGTCAAAGTGACATTGCTGCGAAATTTATTTCGCAATCAGTCGAAATCGCAGATTCCGAACACTTTGCCATTGCGGTGTTCGGGTGATTCAAGGCGACATTGGATCGAGATCGGTTTTGCGATATCGCGATACGGCACCATGCCCTTGTTATCGTCGAAATACAGCAGTTCGCCGTTGTCGTCATAATTCCGCTTGTTCAGGCTCCAGGCCAGATAGCTCTTGCCACCGTGCTGAATGACGATTTTTTGAAAGACGTTAGGTTCGTGCGGCAACAGGGCTCCCGCCAGCATTTTGCGTTTGATGGCCGGGAAGTTAAACGCTCCATCGCTGCCGCTGGTCGCCGTGTCATTGACCGTTTCTTTCCCCCACGTCCAGCGCGTTTCGCGTTCAAGGGTGGCCCCTACAACCGGCTTGCCTTGCGACGTAACTACACCGCGAACCGCTGAAAAAATAACTACTTCACTCATTGCATTGACCTCATTGCAGCCGACGGTTGAAAGTGCAAGCGGCACAACCAGCGCCCGCAGCGCACCGCGATATCGGGCACCCAATAGATATTTAGTAATTTGCAAAAAATGCCTCATTGGCCTAAGTTGACTGGTTGGGCAAACGTTAATATTAGCCCGCATCCCAAGAGATGTCAGTAGGCATCGGCATCGATAGAGCAGGATTCAGCTTTATGCTGGAATCGCCTTGGTACAGGGACTAGCGTCGATATTTAGCGTTTATCAACTTTGACATTAAATTGCCCTTAGCCCCCGTGCAGCGGTCGTTCCACAAAAAAGCTGCTGGTCAACAGAAAGAAAAAAACGATGGTCAATACCCGTTACAGACGCTTTGAGCTTGACCCGCCCGCCGTACCGTTGAGGGTCACGGGTGTAAATTTTTGCAATGTGACGAATGATCACAGTGGACAACAAGGGCTCGTCCATGCCCAAATGAGCAGCCCAGTCGCTGTTTTTTCGAGGGCAAGGTGATAAGCACACCGGCGACACGTGTCGACACAGAGATTCCCGTCGCCTCGCGGGAAGTGTGGTCGTGGGCGATGTACGACTTCGCCAACTCGGGATACACCACCGTTGTGATCACGGCGATTTTCAACGCGTTTTTTGTCAG
>JBDSYI010000511.1:0-6299 GCA_039925745.1 Casimicrobium sp.
CTGTTCGTCTGCCTTCTTCGAGCACTCTTTTGACTTCGCGTTTTTCGGAGCGAACGCCTTGCTTGTATTTGCTGGCGCTTTGGGCGCAGCAGCCGGTGCGGCGGGCGCTGGGGCAGCGGCGACAGCAGGAGCGGCAGGCGGCTTGGGAGCGGTTGCGGGTGCCTGTGCGAAAACCGTACTAATGCCCGATAGCGCTGTCAGCGCAGCGAAGGCAACACACAAAGTCAATTTCTTCACGGAAAATCCAAGGGTGAGTGGTGGGGGGCGGATTATTGCACCGGACTTGAAGGCTGTGCTGTCAGCAAGCTTGCGCCGTACCCGATTGTCATGCCCCGTTTTGACAAAGCGCGCCTGATCCGTAACAATAGAGAGCTTCGCTGTGACAAAAATACAAATATCGGCGAAGAAAAAACGGCGCTTTAGCTCAGTCGGTTAGAGCGATGGAATCATAATCCACAGGTCCGGGGTTCGAATCCCTGAAGCGCCACCAAACACTTTAAGCCCTTGATTTATCAGGGGCTTTTTCATTTCTACGCCGCGTGTGCGAAATCGGCACAGGATGACCGCACCGGTCTGCGATGCGACGACAATACGCCATGCTTGCCGAGCTGCGAAAATGTTCTAGCCGAGATCGAAGCGGTTTGTCATCGATCAATTCAACGCCCGCTTTGTCCCTGACTTCTCGACCCATCGACACTGCGCCCATCCGATTTATTTGATCCCATCATCCCTACAAAACCATGAAGCCCGGAAAACAATACAAATTCGAAACACTGGCAGTGCACGCTGGACACTCGGTCGATGTCGGCACTGGTGCTGTCACCGAGGCCATCCAGCTTTCAACCACTTTCGAGCGTGACGCGGACGGAGGCTATTCGCGCGGATTCCTCTACTCGCGAAATCACAATCCGAACCGCAATGGACTAGAAGCCGCGTTGGCGGCACTTGAAGGCGGCGCTGCCAGTGCCGCCTTCGGCTCCGGTTTGGCGGCCGTGACTGCGGTCTTCCAGGGCCTCATGCCAGGTGACCATGTAGTCGCACCTGGCGACATCTACCATGGCACTGCAAACGTCCTGAAACATCTATTCGCCAAATGGGGCGTGACCGCCACCTTTGTCGACATGACAAATCTGGATAGCGTGCGTAAAGCTTTAACCCCGCAGACCAAGATCGTGTGGATCGAGACGCCGTCAAATCCGCTACTGCAATGTGTCGATATTGCGGCCATCGCCGAGATCGCCCATAAGCACGGCGCGCGCGCAGTTGCCGACAATACGTTTGCCAGTCCGGTGCTTCAGCAGCCATTGACGCTGGGTTGCGACATGGTGATGCATGCCACCACCAAGTATTTGGGTGGGCGCAGCGATGTGCTGGGCGGGGCGGTCGTGTCTCGCCTGGATGACGAGCATTTTGCCCAGTTGCGTACTGCGCAGCTTTTTGGTGGCGCAGTGCCTTCGCCGTTCGACTGCTGGCTGGTGATGCGCAGTCTGCCAACGCTGCCCTACCGTATGCAGGCGCATTGCGCCAATGCGCAGAAGGTTGCTGAGTTTTTGCAGCAGCATGCAAAAGTCAGCGTGGTGCACTATCCCGGCTTGCGCGACAACCGATTCCACGCCGTGGCCAGCAAGCAAATGTCTGGCTTTGGCGGCATGCTTTCGTTCGAGGTTAAGGGGGGCAAGGAATCGGCAATGGCGTTGGCCGCGAACGTCGAAATTTTCACCCGTGCCACCAGCTTGGGCGGCGTTGAAAGCCTGATCGAACACCGTGCATCGATTGAAGGCCCCGAAAGCAAAACACCGCAAGGTTTGCTACGCACTTCGGTCGGACTTGAAAACGCAGATGACCTGATCGACGACCTGAACTCGGCGCTCAAGCACTGCTCATAAACCAGCAGCGCTGGGCCGTTGCGTGAATGGTGTCGGCGCAGTAACCGGATAAATCCGTCTTTCGGCTGGGTCCGGCGTCTGTGCGTGCGGCCTGACTGGCGACGCTTCGTGCGCTGCGCGTTCCCGTAGAATTCGCGACCCGCCGCCGATTTCCCCGCTCTGCCTCACTCACCCCAGTCTGCTCAGGGTGAATGGCGGAGCATTTACTGTTTACTGCTTATGACCGCATCCCGTCCTCCCAAATCGCTAGCGCTCGGCCTCGATTTCGGCACGACCAACACCGTTGTCGCGATGTCGAGCAGCGCCGGCGTTGCGCAGGTGTTGCCGTTCACGCTCGATGCCAATGCCAATGCCGGGACAACCGCGCACTCCACCTTTCGCTCCGCAATGTGCTTTTGGGATGAAGACTCTGACGCGTCGCGTGACCTGCGTTTTGAAGCCGGGCCGTGGGCGATTGAGCGATTTATTGATGACCCGCTCGATTGCCGTTTTTTGCAATCGTTCAAGACATTTGCGGCGAGCAAATCGTTTACCGAAACGCATATTCACGGCAAAAAATTTACGTTTGAGGACTTGCTGACGGCGTTCATCGAAAAGCTGCGCGCACACGCGGGGCCGGCACTGGCAGATTTGCCGGTGCAACTGGTGGCGGGCCGCCCCGTGGCCTTCGCTGGCGTGAATCCAAACGAAACACTGGCACTCGAGCGCTACGAACGCGCGTTCAAGCGCGTGGGCTTTGAAGAGATTACCTATGTGTATGAACCGGTCGCCGCAGCGTATTTTTTTGCGCAACGATTAACCAGGGCGGCGACCGTTTTGGTGGCCGATTTTGGCGGCGGTACGAGTGATTTTTCGATCATCCGATTTGAACCTCAAGATGGAACCCTGAAGTCAATTCCCCTGGCGCATTCGGGCGTTGCCGTGGCGGGTGATGTGTTCGACTACCGCATCCTGGAGCACGCGATCCTGCCGCAGCTCGGTCATCGTGCGCGATTCAAAAGCATCGACAAAATCCTCGAAGTGCCCACGCATTTTCATCATCGCTTTGCGCAGTGGAATCAGCTTGCGCTCATGAAGTCGCCTGCCGTCATGCGCGATCTGCGCGAATACTTGCGCTACGCGATTGAGCGAGATGGTCTGGTCAAATTCATCACGATTATCGAGAATGATCTCGGATATCCGCTGTACAAAGCGGTGGCCGACGCGAAAACCGCGCTCTCATCTTCACCCACCGCCACGCTCGCCTTCCGCGCCGAAGGCATGGGTTACAACCTGGCGCTCGACGCGACCATTGAGCGCGCGGCATTCAGTCAATGGATCGCCAACGATCTGCAAAAAATCGAGGACGCGGTGGACGAAGCGCTCGGCGAGGCAAAGCTTGATGCAACCGAAATTGACCGCGTGTTCCTCACCGGCGGCACGTCGTTTGTGCCGGCTGTGCGAGATATTTTCGATCAAAGATTTGATCCCGCGAAGATTGAAACGGGCGATCAACTGGAGTCGATTGCTTACGGGTTGGCACTGATTGCCGGTAGCAAAAATCCTGCGGCGTGGCAATCGTAGCGCGGTAGATTGGCGTACTACGATCGACGACTTTCTCATCAGCTTTTTCGTGTGAGTTCGCGTGGTTGGCTTTGTAGATGCACACGGCCGTTGGGTCATCCGGCCTCGCTTTGCCGACGCCTACGAATTTCACGAGGGATTGGCCGCGTTTCGCTCAAGCGAGCGAGGCAGAATAGGCTTCATCGACACGCGCGGTCGCGTGGTCATCGCGGCGAAGTTTGGCACCCACTTCCGCTCGCCGCCGGTGTTCTCCGAAAAGCTCGCCGCCGTCGGATTAAACGACGACTGGCCTCGCACCAATCTCGATCCACCTGGCAAATTAGGCTACATTGATCATTGTGGCCGCTGGGTGATTCCCGCCAAATATTCGTCGGGCCAATCGTTCAGCCGTGGCGTAGCTCGCGTCATGCTGGCCCACAGGAAATCGTGATCAAAAATCCACTTCGGCGCTAGCTACGCATCCAGGCATTTCCCCATAAATTCAGCGCGCGCGGTCCGTGTGGCCATTGACGGTACGCCTGATCGGGCGTCATGAGTTCAAGCTCGGTGGAGAACTCGATTTTGTAGCCATCCGGGTCTTCGATCATGAAGAAAAGGTTGTTGCCTACGCCATGACGTCCCGGCCCCCACCACAGCGGAATTTCAAGATCACCGCAATGATCCGCCCAGTCGCGAATGGCATTCCAGTTGGGTAGTTCGTAGGCGTGGTGATCAGGGCCGGTATGCGGTGCTCGAAACACGGCGAAGCTGTGATGTTCGGCGTCGGAGCGCATGAATGCGGATGACAAATCGCCATCGGTATCGACCACACGATCTGACTCCATAAAGCCGAGTACATCGCGATAAAACTCCAGCATGGCGTCGGTCTGCATCGATGCACAAACGAAGTGCTGCATGCGTGCGAGCCGCGGCTCGGCAGGTGCGATGGTTTCGGTGATCGTCGCTGGATCAGGGTCAGGAAATGTCATTGCGTCCGCCTTAGGTTCGGACGCTGCAACGCAGAACAGCAGCGTGCGATTGTCGGGATCGCGCACGGCGAATGTCGCCTCACCGAGCAGTGACTGCAACTCGGGCGATACCGGGTGAAGCGGAAGGTCGATCAACTTCAAATGCGTGCGATAGCCGGCCCACTGATCGCGCGTCGGAAACGCAAACGCGAACATCGGCACCGTTTTTTTTGTGCCGGTGCGGAACAACATCCAGCGATCCGCGCCTCGCACCTGCCACACATCGGGCGCGAGCCGAACCACCGGGTCGCCGAGCAATTGTGAGTACCAGCGGGCGCAGGCTTTGGCGTCCTCAGTCGCTCGCTCGATCATCAACAGCCGCGCGCTCCAGAGCAACGTGGGGGCGAACGAAGTGGGGATATTTGCTGTTGTGTTCATACTGGGAATGTACGACTGTTGACGCAAATTTGCGAACGCGAGGGGAAAGGTAAAAAGAAAAGGGCCCACCGAAGTGGGCCCCTTTTCAGTCAAACCGGACTTGAAGTCGGGCCTGACGACCGTTACCGGTCGGCTGCACGACCACCGTTACCGGTCGGCTGCACGACCACCGTTACCGGTTGTAGGCACTCTCACCATGCGCCACGATATCGAGGCCTTCGCGCTGCTCGTCATCCGAGACACGCAAGCCCACGATCAGGTCGGCGATCTTGAAGGCGATGAACGCGACCACCGCCGTCCACACCACCGTCACGCCCACCGCTTTGGCTTGAATGATGAACTGATCGATGATCGAATAATCGGCAGCGGCGACAGTCGTCGCTGTGACCCATTCACCCACGTAGCTCGGACCGCCCAGTTTCGGGCTGTTAAAGATGCCCGTTGCCAGTGCGCCGAAGATTCCACCCAGCGCATGGACGCCGAAGACGTCCAGCGCATCGTCCACTTTAAGCATTTTCTTGAGTCCGGAAACACCCCACAAACAGATGACGCCGGCGAGCAGACCAATGACCAGCGCGCCCATCAGTCCGACGTTACCAGCAGCCGGCGTAATCGCCACCAAACCGGCCACCGCGCCAGACGCAGCGCCCAGCATCGAAGGTTTGCCTTTGAGAAACCACTCGGCAAAGATCCATGACAACACGGCAGCCGCAGTGGCTACAAACGTGTTGATGAAGGCGAGACCGGCGGTGCCGTTGGCCTCCAGCGCAGACCCGGCGTTGAAACCAAACCAGCCCACCCACAGAAGCGAGGCACCCACCATCGTCAACGTCAACGAGTGCGGTGGGAAAGCCTCTTTGCCGTAACCGACCCGCTTACCAACGAGGTATGCGCCCACCAGACCAGCGACACCGGCGTTGATGTGTACGACGGTGCCGCCTGCGAAGTCGAGCGCGCCCCACTGCCACAGCAAGCCGCCCTTGGCCGATTCGAGCGCCGCCTTGGCGGTATCGAGCCCCGTAAACGCGTCCGGGCCGGACCAGAACCACACCATGTGAGCGACCGGGATGTAGCTGAACGTGAACCAGATGACAGTAAAAATCAACACCGCCGAGAACTTCATACGCTCTGCAAATGCGCCCACGATCAGCGCGCAGGTGATACCGGCAAATGACGCCTGGAATGCCATGAAGATGATCTCGGGAATGACAACGCCTTTGCTAAACGTAGGCGCATTTGCGAACGCTCCCTTGGCTGCGTCGAACAGGCCTTTACCGAACAATCGGTCAGTTCCACCAAAGAACGAGTTGCCCTCGGTAAACGCGAAGCTGTAGCCGTAGATGAGCCAAAGCACCACGACCAGCGAGAAGGTGACCATCACCTGCATCAGCACCGACAGCACATTCTTGGAGCGAACCAAACCGCCGTAGAACAGCGCGAGTCCGGGCACCGCCATCATGATGAC
>JBDSYI010000512.1:0-2900 GCA_039925745.1 Casimicrobium sp.
CCGGCATAGTCTCGATCGGCGCGATTGCCTACGGCGTGTACTACGCTTTGGTGCTGAATCATTTTGAAACGACCGACAACGCCTACGTGCAGGGCAATGTGGTGCAGATCACACCACAGGTAGGCGGTACGGTGCTCGCCATCAACGCCGAAGACACAAACTTCGTCAAAGCCGGACAATCACTCGTAAAACTTGACACGGCCGACGCACAGGTCGCGCTGGATCAAGCCGAAGCGGCACTCGGGCAAACGGTGCGACAGGTTCGAACGCTGTATACCAACAATGGCGCGCTTGCTGCGCAAATCACACTGCGCGAAGCCGACATCGTGCGCGCTCAAGGCGATCTGGCGAAAGCCGGAGACGACTTGAGTCGACGTCAGGGGCTAGTCGCTAACGGTGCTGTTTCAAAGGAAGAACTCAATCACGCATTGAGTCAGGTGACAACTGCGCGTACGGTCGTGGCGGCGTCACAAGCGGCAGCAGCGGCAGCGCGTGAGCAACTGGCATCGAACCGCGCGATGACCGATGGCGTGAGTGTGGAGCAACATCCTTCCGTGCAGCAAGCCGCTGCTCATGTTCGTGAAGCTTATCTTGGATTGAAACGTTCCGAGTTGAAGTCGCCGGTGGACGGGTACGTTGCCAAACGTAGTGTGCAGCTCGGTCAACGCGTCGCGGCCGGCACGCCGTTGATGTCCGTGATTGCACTGGATCAGTTGTGGGTGGACGCCAACTTTAAAGAAGTGCAATTACGCAACATCCGCATTGGACAACCGGTGAAACTGGTGGCCGATCTCTATGGCAAAAAAGTTGAATATGACGGCTCGGTGATTGGACTGGCGGCGGGCACGGGCTCAGCCTTCTCCCTGTTGCCAGCGCAGAACGCTACCGGCAACTGGATCAAAGTCGTACAACGCGTACCCGTTCGAGTGAAGCTTGACGGCAAGCAGCTGCTTGAGCATCCGCTGCGCGTCGGACTATCAATGGATGTGAGTGTTGACATCAGCAAGCAGGACGGCAAAGCTCTAGCCGACAGCAATACACCACCAACACCAGTGGCATCCGAAGGCGTCGCTGCTGTCGATGCGGCGCAGGCTGATTTGCAAGCCGAAGAAGCCATCGTGCACCGAGTCATCAACAGTAATCTTGGTCGACCCATGATGTCGAAAACATCGCCATCGGCTGCGCGAGGTCCCGCCAAGACAGCAAGTGTCGACCCCAAAGCGCGCCGCTTAACCGACGGCAAACGCTCTGAAGCCGCGTCTGCCGCAACGCCTTACATGGCCGTTGCGTCTGGGCCCGACCGCGCTATAGCCCCAGTTTCGACGAGCCGCTAATATGGTGAGAGTCGGCGAGTCAGCGTCGCCCGCAGAATCAGCGCAACCTATTGCGCCAAAGGCTGCGCCTGTGTTGCAACCTTTGACGGGAAGCGCACGAATCATTGGCACGATCGCGCTGTCTGCTGCGACGTTCATGAACGTGCTCGACACATCCATCGCAAATGTTTCGCTGCCCGCGATTGCGGGCGATCTCGGCGTCAGCCCTAATCAAGGCACCTGGGTCATCACGAGCTTTGCCGTCGCCAATGCTATCGCGGTGCCTTTGACGGGATGGCTCACACAACGCTTTGGGCAAGTGCGGCTATTTATGACCAGCGTGTTGCTGTTCGTTTTGACATCCTGGTTGTGCGGGCTGGCGCCGAGCATGGAAGCGCTGATCGCGTTGCGGGCATTGCAAGGCTTCGTCGCCGGGCCGATGATCCCGTTGTCGCAGACTTTGCTGTTGTCGAGTTACCCGCGCGAAAAAGCCGGGACTGCGATGGCGATGTGGGCCATGACCACTTTGATCGCACCGGTGGCGGGTCCGCTGTTGGGTGGCTGGATCACGGACAACGCCGCCTGGCCGTGGATCTTTTACATCAATATTCCTGTCGGCTTGATCGCGGCTTTTGCCACCTGGACGATTTATCACAAGCGCGAAACACCGGTGCGTAAAGTGCCCATTGATTCAATCGGTTTGGCGCTTCTAGTGCTGTGGGTCGGTTCGATGCAGCTTATGCTCGATCTTGGCAAAGAGATGGGATGGTTCGAATCCAATGTCATCATCATCCTTGCATTGACCGCAATCATTGGTCTGGCAATTTTCATCGCGTGGGAGCTGACGGACGATCATCCTGTGGTCGATTTGTCGCTCTTTAAACGTCGTAACTTCTGGATTGGCACGACGTCGACGGCACTGGCCTACGGTGCTTTCTTTGGCAACGTTGTGCTGCTTCCGCTTTGGTTGCAGCAATACATGGGCTACACCGCGACGCAAGCGGGCATGGTGACGGCTCCCGTCGGCATACTCGCTTTGCTGCTGTCGCCTGTCGTCGGAAAAACGATTGGCAAGGTTGATCCGCGTCGCTATGTGACGTTCGCCTTCATCGTTTTCGCGTTGGTGTTGTGGATGCGTTCAAACTTCAACACGCAAGCGGATTTCCAGACCATACTTGTGCCGACGATCCTTCAGGGGGCAGCGATGGCGTTTTTCTTCATCCCACTGGTCACCATCACGCTGTCG
Source organism: Casimicrobium sp. (assembly GCA_039925745.1). GTDB lineage: Bacteria > Pseudomonadota > Gammaproteobacteria > Burkholderiales > Casimicrobiaceae > Casimicrobium. The sequence goes on from JBDSYI010000512.1 coordinate 2,560, forward strand.
GGATTACCACCGGAACGCATCGCGGCGGCGTCGGGTCTCAGCAATTTCGCGCGGATTACGGCGGGTGCTGTGGGTACTTCAGTTTGCACGACGTGGTGGGAGAGTCGTGCAACGCTGCATCACGCACAATTGGCGGAATCAATCAATCGCGGCAACGATGCGGCAACGGCAGCCGTTGGAGGACTCAATGCCGCAGGTTTTAGTACCGAACAAGCACTGTTCCAGATCAACAGAATTATCGATCAGCAGGCCTTCATGCTTGCGGCAAACGACATCTTCTACATTTGCGGTTTTTTGTTTTTGCTACTGATTCCGCTGGTCTGGCTGTCGCGGCCACTGCG
>JBDSYI010000513.1:0-2146 GCA_039925745.1 Casimicrobium sp.
GCTGCGGGAGAATGCAGTTGATCAATGAACCAAAAAGCCAAATGGCACTTTTGTCGGCAATGTGGTCACTACCCCAATACCGGTGGGCAACTGCAAAGCCTGCAACGCGCGAAGTCGGTCGATGTGTTCAAGCATGTGTCGCGAATTGGCTTTTGCTGGTGACTGTCTTAACCAGGTAAGCATCGTCGATTTGCCGTCTTCGCGTCGCTGCAGTAACGCGTCCAGTCGCTGCCGTTGGCCGGTAGAAAGCTCACTAGTTAGCGCGGCGTGAATCTGCCTGTTGGCTCGGGTCAATGCCTCCGCACAGATGCGCTCGATCGCGTTGACCGATGGAAGAATGATTTGCTGAGCGCGAAGCAAGTCAACAAGTTCGTTGGCGAGCACTGTGCCTTTGTCAGTTCGTGTCGCTGTCTCTGTCAGGCCGTGTACCGCGTCGCGATAGTGGCGCATGGTGAACGGTTTGAATCCGAAATGTGTTTGCAGTTCCACCAAGTGTTCGCGCCGCGTTTGCTCGCGTTGGCCATACTCCGCCCATTTCTCAACCGACGTGTTCAGCTGCGTGGCCACAACGCGAAGCACTGATGGCGACGGACTATCGTTTGCGCCGAGCACAACGCCGGGAAAGCGTAGATAACATAACTGAACCGCGAATCCCAAGCGGTTGGACGCGCCTCGACGTTGGCGAATTACGGAGAGATCTAGCTCGCTGAGTGTGTACCGACGAATCAGCTCATCATCGTGTTCGGCAATGGCGAAGAGCGCTGCCCGCTCGGCGGATGTCAAAACTGAACGACGGGGCACGGTCTCTCCTCTTAAAAACGCTGGTTGTTTAGAGCGCTCGTCTTCGCGTCAGGCTTCCACGCAAAATCAAGGCTCTCGCATTCTCACAAATAGTTCTTGAAATAATATTCTCGCTCCACTACCATCTAACGAGTTTCGATAAGGAATCCATCATGGGGCAGCTCAACCGCATTACTCAGCAACCTGACGTCATGGGTGGCAAGGCGTGCATTCGCGGAATGCGCGTGACCGTCGGCATGGTCGTGGGCCAAATTGGGGCGGGTCACAGTGTTGAGGAGATATTGGCGGACTACCCCTATCTAGAGCGCGACGACATCATGCAGGCGTTGCGCTACGCCGCCTGGCGTACCGAGGAACGCGAGGTCATGCTTGCAACCGCATGAAGTTATTGGTCGACATGAACCTGTCACCGCGCTGGATCAGCGCATTGGCGGCAGCTGGCTTCGAATCCGTGCACTGGTCAACGCTCGGTGCACGCAACGCACCTGACATCGAAATCATGGCGTTCGCCGCGGCCAATGACTTCGTGGTTCTCACCCACGATCTGGATTTCGGGTCGATTCTCGCTGCGACCCAGGGTAAGAAGCCAAGCGTTGTGCAAATACGCGCCGAAGATGTAAGCCCGGACGTGATCGGCGCTCCAGTGGTGTCGGCGCTACGCCAGATGGCCGATGAACTGGAACTGGGTGCACTGGTGACAGTCGATCCGAACCGAACGCGTTTGCGTGTGCTTCCGCTGTTGCGACGCTAGGAAATTCACCATGCTGATCGGCTATGCGCGCGTGTCAACACAGGATCAAAATTTTGAGCTACAGATTGATGCACTGAACAAAGCCGGTTGCTCGAAAATATTCGACGACAAAATCAGTGGAAATCGCGCCGAACGGCCCGGCCTGACCAAGGCCTTGGAGCAGCTTCGTGCAGGCGATACATTGGTCGTTTGGAAGCTTGACCGGTTGGGTCGTAGCGTGAAAAACCTCGTCGATCTGGTCGCGGCACTTCAAACGCAAGGCGTACATCTCAACAGCCTGTCTGACGCGATCAATACAGGCACGCCATCGGGTTGCTTCTTTTTTCATGTGATGGCCAGCCTTGCTGAAATGGAGCGCGAGCTCACCGTTGAGCGCACTCGCACTGGGCTCGAAGTCGCAAGAAAACTGGGGCGTATCGGTGGCCGAAAGCGCCAAATGACCGACAGTAAGATCGACTCAGCAAAGAAACTCTTGTCAAACGGCGTGCCGCCGCGAGACGTGGCCAAGGATCTGGGCGTATCTGTGCCGACGCTCTATCGATGGATTCCGGCTTCAGCGTCGGCTTAACGTGCTTTATTGTCCGTTTTCTGTGG
>JBDSYI010000514.1:0-10650 GCA_039925745.1 Casimicrobium sp.
ACATGCGGTGATTCACACGGCACCTAACGTTAAAAAAGTGCCGGTAACGCCCGAGTATCCTGCGGGTTACGCGGCGGTTTGCATCGGCACCACGACCAGTGATCGCATGGAGCGATTCACGCGCCAGTTAATGACGCAAACGGGCGTGCGCTTCATCATCGGTAAAGGCGGAATGCGTGAAGGGTCGCTGGCGGCGTTTCGAGAACTGGGTGGCGCTTATCTGGCGATTGTCGGTGGCACTGCCGCGCTAGAAACGACCTGGATCGCGCAAATCGAAGACGTTGATCTGGACGATCTGAATCCCGAGTCTTTGTGGAAATTTCGGCTTCAGGAGCCTGCCGGTTTTGGGCCACTCCTGGTCGCGATGGACTCGGATGGCGGCTCACTGTACGACACCGTGAATGCTTCAGTCGCCGATCGACGTGCAGCCGCGTTGGCGAGTTTGGGTATTTCAGCTTGAAGACTGAAATTCAGTATCGCAAAACCGACATACTGATTCTCGGTTCGGGCGGTGCGGGACTCTTCGCCGCGCTGCATGCGCATCAGGCGTCGCCCAATTTGCAGATCACGGTCGCCGTGAAAGGCCTGCTCGGCAAGAGCGGCTGTACGCGAATGGTGCAAGGCGGCTACAACGTAGCGCTGGCTGCGGGCGACTCAGTCGAGCGGCATTTTCAGGACACCATTGAAGGCGGCAAGTGGCTGCCCGACCAAGACCTCGCGTGGACGCTGGTGACCAAAGCGGTCGAGCGCATTCATGAACTTGAAAACGAACTCGGCTGCTTTTTTGATCGCAATCCTGATGGGACCGTGCATCAAAAAGCGTTTGCCGGTCAAACGTTTGATCGCACCGTTCACAAAGGCGATCAGACTGGCATCGAGATCATAAATCGGCTCGCTGAGCAGGTATGGGCGAGAAAAATCGAGCGCATGGAAGAGCATCGCGCCATTGCGCTGATCAAGACGCGTTCAGGTGATGCACTGGCCGGCGTGTTGATGATTGATTTGCGCACGGGCGGCTTTGTGTTCGTGCAGGCAAAGGCCGTGCTGCTGGCTACTGGTGGTGGCCCGACGATGTACAAGTACCACACGCCGAGTGGCGAAAAAAGCTGCGATGGCCTGTCGATGGCGCTGGATGCTGGACTCGCGTTGCGCGACATGGAAATGGTGCAGTTTCATCCGACAGGACTCCTCGCCGGAACGGGCACGCGCATGACAGGCACGGTGCTTGAAGAGGGCTTGCGTGGTGCGGGCGGCTATTTGCTCAACGGCAACGGCGAGCGCTTTATGCACAACTACGACCCACGTGGTGAGCGCGCGACTCGGGACATTGTTTCGCGCAGTATCAATTCCGAAATGCGTGCGGGCCGCACGTCGCCGAACGGTGGCGTTTTCATCGAGATGAAACATCTTGGCGTGGACAATGTTCGCAACAGTTTTAAAGGCATGGTTGAGCGCTGCGGCGACTGTGGTTTTGATCTGGCCGGTGGCCGCGTTGAAGTGGTGCCGACGGCGCATTACATGATGGGCGGCGTCGTTTTTTCTGGCGACACATCGACCGCACTTCCGGGCTTGTTCGCGGCAGGTGAAGACACCGGCGGTGTGCACGGTGCCAATCGACTTGGTGGCAATGGTGTGGCCAACTCAACGGTCTACGGCGGCATTTCGGGCGACGCGATGGCCGCGTGGGTCACAGCGCACGGCGCATTTCGCGAACCGGACGCAGAGGCCATCGCTCAAGTCGTCGGTGAACACGAAGCGCCGTTCTCGCGACCTCATGGCAACACCAATGCGCTGCGCGAAGCGCTCTACGAAATTATGTGGGACGACGTCGGCATCGCCCGCACCGCAAGCGGCCTTGCGCGGGCCGACTCAAGTCTCGCAGGGCTTCAGCAAGAATTAAATCGCACCGGTGTGAACGGCGACACTCGCGCGTTCAATTTGAGCTGGCACGATTGGCTCAACCTGCGCAGTTTGATCGCCGTCAGCCGCTCGATCGTGATCGCCGCGATCGCTCGCGAAGACTCACGCGGTGCGCATTTCCGTGAAGATTTTCCGGACACTGGCGATCTGCCATCGTCGAGTTACACGCTGGTTCGTCTGGCCGGCGAAAAGCTCACACTCGCCACCGAGCGTGTTGTGTTCACACGCATCAAGCCGGGCGAGAGCCTGATCACTCAAGGGCACCCCTGAAAATCCATTTGTGGGGCGCATTGCGTTGTCGCGCGGTGCTCGCAATCCTCATGTACCAGAGCGTACATTGTGGTTGCTGCGCTCCGAGCTCCTAGCACTGCGTCCCCAAAAATGAATTTTTAGGGGTGCCCTCAATCGTTATTGACCACCGTTGCAATATATGACATTCACAAATAAATCGACCGTTCGCGGCGCAGACGCCCTTATTCAAACACTGTTGTTGTCAGGCGTGAAAAAGGTCTTCACGCTCTCCGGCAATCACATCATGCCCGTGTTCGACGCGGCGTTTGCTACTGACATTGAACTGATTCACACACGTCATGAAGCGGCCACCGTCCATATGGCCGATGCCTTTGCGCGCATTACGGGCGAGGTTGGCATCGCGCTCGTTACCGGCGGGCCCGGTCATGCCAACGCAATTTCGGCGCTCTACACGGCGCTAATGGCCGAGTCCCCGGTGGTTCTTTTGTCGGGTCATGCGCCCGTTTCGCAATTGGGCAAGGGCGCATTTCAGGAAATGCGCCAGGCCGATTTGGCCGCACCTTTGTGCAAGGCGTCGTGGACGTGCCAGAGCGTTGACGAAATCGCCGCCGATATGGCGAAGGCGATTCGCATCGCAAAATCAGGACGTCCAGGGCCGGTTCATTTGAGCCTGCCGTCGGACGTGCTGGAAGCCACCACCAGCGTGGCGCTGCCGTCCAAAGATGCTTTTGCCCCAGCGCCGTTGACGATCAGCAGCGTTGACGTAGACGCTATCGCAAGGCGACTTGTCGCAGCCACGCGCCCACTAATCCTCACCGGTCCCGCAAGCCTGACAAGCGCACAACGTGAACGTGTCACCGGGCTTGAAGCGGCGTCTGGAATTCCTGTGGTCGGCATGGAGAGTCCGCGCGGCGTGACTGATCCAAGTTTGGGTGCATTTGCTGAATGTCTCGCCGAGAGTGATTGCATTTTGCTGCTCGGTAAGCCGCTGGACTTCACGCTCAAGTTCGGCGCGACGCCGACGTTCGCCGCGAACTGCGCATGGCTACAAATTGATTCAGAACAAAGTGAAATCGACCGCGCACTTAAAGCGCTCGGTTCGCGACTCGCGGTCACAACGATTGCCGATGCCGCCTCAGCCATCGACGCGCTGACGCAGTCGCACCTGTGGAGTCCGAGCCGCGCAACTGCGTGGCGTGAAAAAGTGAAGTCGTCGATTGCGTATCGCCCGGTCGCGTGGGCGACAGCCACGACCGCTATGCCGGGCCGATTGCATCCGGTGCAAGCTTTGGCGCCGCTGCAAGCGCTGCTCGACGACCATCCCGACGCCGTGTTCGTATCTGATGGCGGCGAGATCGGTCAATGGGCACAGGCGCTTTTGAGCGCGCCGCACCGCGTGATCAACGGTGTCGCCGGTGCCATCGGCGCTGCGCTTCCCTTCGCGCTGGGCGCACGCGTTGCTTTGCCCGATGCGCCCATCGTTGCCGTCATGGGTGATGGCACCTTCGGATTTCATTGCTCAGAGTTCGATACCGCTGTGCGTTACGATCTGCCGTTCGTCATGGTGATTGGCAACGACGCGCGCTGGAACGCCGAGTATCAAATTCAGTTGCGCGACTACGGGCGCGAACGCACTATTGGTTGCGAATTGCTGCCGTCGCACTACGACAAGATCGCAGCGGCGTTTGGCGCACACGGCGAAAGCGTGACATCGCCCGCCGAGCTTCTGCCCGCAGCTTCACGCGCAGCAGCATCGAGCAAACCGGCCTGCATTAACGTTTTTATCGAAGGCCTTCCGGCGCCGAACATCCGCCGCTAGTTGATGTTTGGCAGCGCTGCGCCAACCATTTGAGCGTGCCCGCCTCACCGCATTCATTGATGTCATCGCAACCGCGCATCAAATTCAGATGTGCGGAAAGGACCTCTCGGGCTGGCTCGCTTACCTGCTGTCCTTTCCTTCGCGCGCGAATTTCGAAGTGCCTGTGCAGTATCCCAAAGCAAAGGCGCTGGCTATGCAGGTTATGAAAGCCGGCTGCGTGATTGAAACCTAAGGCCGGTCGGTGGACCGACAACTTTTCCTGCAATCGCCCGTTTTCATTGGGCTGGCAGCGATTTTAAAACTTACTGAAAATTGACTACCTGCATAATCTTACAAGCGCTCTGAAGTTGATCCTGAATTCGTTTAGCTATTTTGACGAGGTGTTCTTGCGCATCCGCAATGGTGGTGAAAGAGGCAAAGCAATCGTTGATGTTGAATCGAACTCAGAGGATGCCCAAGCGGCGATGCGACAACTGTGGTGGTCCAGCAGCCGCAGTGCAGGTGAAATCAAATCGCGTCTTACGCCGTTGACCGCGTCGTGAATCGAGCCTGACCCCATATGTGGATCCCCGCGACGACGGTCGCCACAGTCGTCATCACCGCCACTCGCATCGCCTCCGATCCGTTCAATCTGCCCATAGCGATCAGCATCGTCGATGCCGACGCGATCAGCGAGGCTCAATTGCAGGTTAACGTTTCCGAATCGCTGCAACGTGTGCCCGGCGTCAATGCTCAAAATCGCAATAACTATGCGCAGGATGTGCAACTCTCGGTGCGCGGATTTGGCACACGTTCAAGCTTTGGCGTGCGCGGTATCAAGCTCTACACCGATGGCATCCCCGCGAGTCAGCCGGATGGTCAGGGACAGGTGTCGCACTTTTCGCTTGGCAGTGCGGAGCGCATTGAGGTGTTGCGCGGCCCGTTTTCGGCCCTTTACGGCAACGCGGCTGGCGGCGTGATTCAGGTGTTCACCGAATCGGGCGTCGTGCCGTCCACCGTCTCGACGACGGTAGCAGCGGGCTCGAACGACACATTGCGTGTTGGAATCAAGGCAAACGGACGTGAAGGCGCTATTGGCTACGTCGCTCAGGTGGATCGTTTTGACACCGACGGACCCAGGCCGCAAAGCGCCGCAACCCGCTTCGGCGCGAATGCAAAGCTCGACGTGAAGGTGAGCGACGCAACCACCGTCACCATCCTCGGCAACCACGTCAATCTGCCCGGCGCGCAGGATCCGCTGGGGTTGACGCGCGCCGAATTTAGCGCCAATGCGCGAGCGGTGAGTCCCCTCGCAGTGCAGTTCAACACCCGAAAAGATCTGGAGCAAACGCAGGGTGGTGCGCGCGTTCGCCACGCATTGAACGCTGCACAAGCCCTTGAACTCGTTGTCTATACCGGCGAGCGCGCCGTGCGGCAATATCAGGCGATCCCCGTCGCAACGCAAACCGCAGCGACCCAACCCGGCGGTGTGATTGATTTTGATCGCAACTACTACGGTGCTGACGCGCGCTTTGTGCAGTCCGGCGCGTGGGGCAATGTGGCCGTGGGCGTTGCGTCCGACGTCCTCAACGAAAACCGACGCGGCTATCAGAATTTCATTGGCACCACGCTCGGGGTATTAGGTGCGCTTCGACGCGATGAAAAAAACAAACTCACGTCGACCGACGGCTACGCGCAGGGCGAATGGCGGGTGCTGCCGTGGTTACCCGAGGCCAGCATCCACGCGGGCGTTCGCGCGAGCAGCGTCAAGCTCGTGAGCGCGGACAAATACATCGTTTCCGGCAATGGCGACGACAGCGGCGGCGTTCGCTACAGCGCGGTTCTGCCCTCGGTCGGCGTGAACTGGCGCGTGATGCCCGCGCTGTCGCTCTACGCCAGCGCAGGGCGCGGCATCGAAACGCCCACGTTGAACGAGCTTGCCTATCGACCACCGGGCCGCGTGCCCGCGACCGGGCTCAATCTCTCGCTCATGCCCGCGCGCAGCGACAGCGTGGAGATCGGCGCGAAGTGGCGACGCGACGGCATCACCGCCGAGCTCGCGCTGTTCGACACAAAAACGAAAGACGAAATCGTCGTCGTCTCCAACAGCGGCGGTCGCTCCGCGTTCGCCAATGCGGGCCGCACGCAACGACGTGGCATCGAGCTCTCCACCCGCGCGCAGCTCGACCAATGGGTCAAAGGCCTGCACTGGGAACTCGCCGCTAACACGCTCGACGCAACCTATCGCGACAGCTTCAAAACCTGCGGCGCGCCACCCTGCACCGTGCCTTCCGTGCTAGTCGCGGCGGGCAATCGCCTGCCCGGCGTGCCGAACCGCGCCGCATGGACCGAACTGAAATGGACGCACGCCAGCGGCGTCTACCTCGCCGCAGAGGTCAAGCATCAGGGCCGCATCATCGCCAACGACATCGGCGACGAATCAGTCAACGCCGTCACGCTGCTCGGCGCACGCATCGGCGTGCAGCAGCATTGGGGCAAAGCACGATGGAGCGCATTCCTGCGCGGCGACAACTTGAGCGGAAAAACCTACGCAGGCAGCGTGATCGTCAATGAAGCCAACCGCAGATACTTTGAACCGGCGGCGGGGCGGAATTGGCTGGCGGGGGTTAGTTTGGGATTCGGGTGGTAGGGAATGCGTTCGGCGCTTCGGAGACGGCGCGCCACGCTCGCCACAATTGAGGCCCAATACCTGCCTCAATGCTTGAGTCACAAACGTCGGAGCGCCGGATCGTCACGTAACAAGAGGTAGGCAGGCCCTTCACCTTTGTTCTTTGCCATGTAGGCGACGGCATAGCCCACGTAGTCATCAACGCCCGAGCCTGTCCATCTGCGGGCAGTGGTCGGAGGGAAAGGGTTGTATTGCGACTGCTCTTTCGAATTAGAAAGCTGCTGCTGAACGAATGCGTTACCGGCAGTCGACATTGCTTTCTCGGCAACTTCCAGGTACTTACCAACTGGCGTAAGCTTCAGCAAATCGAACGCGTTAGGCGAAACAGTCGACCAGCGAGCGCCGTACGTGTCGAGCACCTCTTCCATCTTGATTACGCTGGCAGCGGCCACTGCATACCCGAGCGTTGAGTTGAGATAGCTGAAAACTGTAGCGCTAATCGGGTTGGTGAATCGGTAACGACCCACGGTACAAACGAATACAGGCTTTTGGTTGCTGCCTTGGTAATAGATCGATTCACGCATTGTCGAATCATCATATTGTTTGATCGGACGAACGCCAACCGCCACTTGAAAAGCCATGTTGATCGCCTCCTGCTGTGCATCTAATACTTACTTAGTGACCCTCATTTACGGAGAAAATTCCCGCCTTGTCAACGGCTTGCTCAATTTAAGTAGACACGCGATTCGCTTTGTCGGTTACAGCAAGGTTCACAGCCCCGATTGTGTGAGGGCACTGACTGCGATTGCCGCAACAGCTAATCATCAGGGAACAACCCCGACTACATATTTAAATCAATAACTCACGCTTGCAAGTTCTTGCGCTGAACTCGGCAGGTTGGCGACTGATTTACGTAGCAACCTGATGGCGGAAACGACCGCTGTATCAGGGCTTGAATCTGTCTTTCCCTTGAAGTCGACTTTTGACGAAAACGGCATCTAGCGCTATATCGGTGGTCGTTCTGGCCTTTAGATGCTTGTCGGATTGGTCGAAAACCAGAGCTGATCCCAGCCGTCTTTCACGGAATATGTCGAGAAATGAGTCTGCGGCAAACGCGCTCACCACCGATCTGCTTTGAAGTTCAGCCCCGTTTGTAGGCGGTGAAACAGTGTCGTAGGAGTGAAGCCATCGTGCGTACGCACGAAGCGTCGGTCAGCATTTAATAGCCGTGACTCAGAAGCGCGGGCTGCTGCACTCTACGGAATACTCAAGCCGACCCCGAAGCGACTAGATTTCCGCCAGCTAGCTGACCTTTGTCAATCCCGCTGCCGCGATTTAGTTACACACTCGTAGTTATGGCGAGGTGGGCTCGGATTCATCGGCGATCAACCCCGTCTTTGGCTTCGCGCAGCGGTTCGGCTGTTCGTTGCTTTGGTCGACGCGTTCGCCAGCAGCCTCTCGATCGTCGGTTATGGGTTTAACGGCATTCTGTCAGTGAAGCAAGGGAGCTTTCTCATGGAAGACTTAAAGTTTCTAAACCAGGCTATCCCGGACATATCGGACAGCCGGCGTCGCTTTATCGGCCTCGCCGCAGGCGGCATGGCGCTCTCGGCATTTGATGCGTGGGGTGCGGCCAGCACACACGGGGCTGGAATGAGTTTGTCGCCGGAGCCGAGTGCTGCTTTCAATCCCGACGTGGAACTGGAGCTAACTGCGGCTCACGGCACCCAACAGTTGCTGCCGGGCGCGCCGACGCGTCTTTGGCAGTTTACGGGTAAGGTGCTCAAAGGCAACCCGAACGCATTGACGACGTTGCCGGGAAGTTCGTTTCCGGTCATCCGGGTACGCAATCAGCAGCGGGTGCGCATCTTTTTCAAGAATGAATTGCCGGAGGAGTCCATCGTGCATTGGCACGGGTTGCACATCGTGCAGAAGATGGACGGTCATCCGATGTACGCAATCGCGCCCGGCCAGCGCTTTGTGTACGAGTTTGTCGTCGATAACCGCGCCGGCACTTACTGGTTCCATCCGCATCCGCATGGGCGCACTGGGGTTCAGGTCTACCGTGGGCTCACCGGATTGTTCATCGTCGACGATGACGAAGACGAACGCGCCGGCCTGCCAAGCGGCGAGTTCGAACGCGCGTGGGTCCTCCAGGACCGGCGCTTTGATGCGGGTAACCAGATCGTTTATTCCGGCAACCCGATGGACATGATGATGGGCTTTACGGGTGACCGGATCCTCGTCAACGGGCGCCCTGATCATGTCGAGCGGGTGGCCGCCACCGCCTACCGTGTCCGACTGCTGAACGGCTCGAACTCGCGTTTCTACAAGCTCGCCTGGGCCGACGGCCGTCCGCTGACAGTGATCGGCGCAGACGGTGGCCTTCTGGAGCGACCGGTCGACAAGCCGTACGTGATGCTGGCACCGGCCGAGCGCGTCGAGCTTTGGCTGGATTTCAGTAGCGAAAAACTCGGTACCGAACGAGTACTCCGCAGCCTTTCGTTCAGCGGCGGCACGATGGGGATGGGAATGGGAATGGGGCCGGGCATGCGCGGCAACGGCGGGCTGGCGAATGGTGCCGAGTTCGACGTGCTCAAAGTGCGTGTGGACCGGTCTGGGGCGAAAGCACGTCCCCTCCCCACCAGGTTGAGCAGCATTTCCTGGCCACGAATCGAGGAGGCGGTCAATCGCAACGCACCGCGCACCATACGCCTCGGCATGGGTATGGGGATGGGCATGGGCATGGGGATGGGGATGGGCGGTACGACCCTCAACGATCGCACCTTCGACATGACTGGGGTGGCTCAGGACGAAATTGTCAGGCTCGGCACCACCGAGGTCTGGGAGTTCGTCAACGTCTCCGGCCCGATGTCTCATCCAATGCATGTGCACAACCTTCAATTCAGAGTGATCGAGCGCTTGCAGGATCGGCGCATGGCCTCCGTTTACGACACCATGCGGGCCGGACTGGTTGACGAAGGCTGGAAGGATGTGGTGATCGTCATGCCTGGAGAGCGAGTACGCGTTCTCATGCGCTTTACTGACTACACCGGTCTATACCTCTACCACTGCCATATCCTCGAGCACGAGGACTCGGGGATGATGCGCAACTATCAGGTGCAGTCATGACGAACCGGTGTGTGATCCGGTCGTGATTGCGTGGCCTTGAGCAACCGAGCGCGTCCAGCCCGTATATAGCGGGCTTTGTAGCCGATTGCTGATGGTCAATGTGGCCATAAAAAGCAACAGATAACGCCAGCTTTCGCGAAAGCCGAATTCTTCGGAGACAACACCGTCACCCGCTCTACGTCGGCCATAGCGACTAGCGCCGGCTTTCAGTCGCCAACTCGCACATTGCGGCGCGCCATTGAGCGCCCGGCACGTGCGATTACTGAATCGACATTCCGCACTGACCAACCAGATATTCGCGAATGTCTCTCTCCGTCGTGCGCGAGGCATGCGCTGCGAAGGTAATACCATTGATCAAAGCGACACCCGTGAAACCGAGCATCGCGCGCGTGAGGAGCAATCCATCAATCGTTGCGATCACTCTACCGTCGCCATCGACGTCCATCGAGCAGTTGCGGGCGGCTGACGGGAAGCCGTGGTATCGCGCGACGACAAAGTCGTTGCCGGCGGCGGCGCCAAACGTGGAGCTAGCTACGAGAATCTTTCCGTCGCGTTGTAACGCGACCGCACTCCACCCTAGCGGATTCGAACTGGCAAACCCGATAGGAACTTGGGTAAAACCGACCCCCGATCCCCCTGCGTCGGCAGCGAAGCGGCGGACGTTACGGCTAGTAATGCCGGGCGCTGGATTAGACCAACCCGCGACGATGAAGGAACCGTCGAAGCTCAGCGCCAGTGCGCCTCCGCCTCCGGATTGAACGCTGGCGCTGCCGCCCGCAATACCACCGCCAGCAAACGAGGCGTCCAACACGCCCGTGCTCAGGTATCGCACCGCGCAGGGCACGCTTCCGCATTCGCCCGACACGAGGATTTTGCCGTCGGGCTGGTACGCGAGGCCGTAAGCGCGAGTGTTGACACT
>JBDSYI010000515.1:0-6660 GCA_039925745.1 Casimicrobium sp.
GCGCGCTTCGTGCCTGCCGACATCATCAGTGCCGATGAACGGCCCGATGCCGAGTACCCAATGGTGCTCATCACGGGGCGGCAACTGGAGCACTGGCACACCGGCAGCATGACGCGACGCGCGACAATGCTCGACGCGATTGAGCCTGATCCCGTTGCGCTCGTGCATCCACTCGATCTCGCCGAAATGGGCGGGCAACCGGGTGATGTGATCACCATCACCTCGCGTCGCGGCGAGGTGGTTTTGTATGCACGGGCGGACGACAGTTCACCGCGCGGCTCGGTGTTTGTGCCGTTCTGCTACTACGAAGCGGCGATCAATAAATTGACCAACGCAGCGCTCGATCCGTTCGCGAAGATTCCCGAATTCAAGTATTGCGCGATCAAAGTTTCACTCGGCGGAACGCTTGCAGAACAATCCAGTTACGGAGGCGGAAAGGCGCTCAAGGCGTCGCTGAATATGGCAGAAGCTGCGCGCTAATGCATAAGCTATTACTTATGGTTATTGAAGAATAGTTTTACTGTTATTTATGGATCAAATGGCGAAAAATGAGTTTGTCGGAGGTGTGCAAATGCACTCGCGGTGTTCACCGCAAAGCCTCACCAATCAACGCTCACCAGAGGGTCCACACCATGAGAAACACGTACACAACTTGCGCCAGCGACAAATCGTCTGAGACTGAACGCAACGCCTACAACGTTGCATTTTGCGAGCTGGGGCTCGAATGGCACTGGGACGCAAGTACCTACAACGAATTGCGCACGGTTGCCAAGCAGAAAGAGCCTGTCCGCACCTATCTTGAAGCGCAGCATCCGCATTTGCTACGCGCTTACGACGTTGACTTCTTGGTCAATGCGATTGAGAGCAAGCGCAAGCAGTTCAACCAGATGATGGCCATTTGACACCTCTACAAATTTACCGGAATCGGCGTTAGCCGAAGACACTATGTTGCAACACTGGATTCGCTTTTCTCACGACGGCAGCACCGGCTTCGGCACACTGTCGGGCGACCGCATCGACGTGTATCGCGGCAACATGTTCGCCAACGCGGAGCCCGCTGGCAAGACGCTCTCGCTTGCCACGGTCAAGCTCCTGATGCCGACGCAACCCACCAAAGTCATAGCACTGTGGAACAACTTTGCAGCGCTCGGCGAGAAGCTCGGGCTGGCGGTTCCTGCAGAGCCGCTGTACCTGCTCAAGGCCCCCAATACTTTCGCCAATCCGGGTGATGTGATCCGGCAGCCACGCTCTGAAGGCAAGGTCGTGTTTGAAGGCGAACTCGGCATCGTGATCGGCAAAACGGCCACGGCGGTTACTGAAGCGAACGCGCTCGATTATGTGTTCGGCTATACCTGCGCCAACGATGTCACCGTCGCTGACATTTTGAATCGCGATGCATCGTTCACCCAGTGGGTGCGCGCCAAAGGCTTCGATACGTTTTGCCCAATGGGACCGGCGATTGCCACGGGGCTCGACGCCACAAAGCTGGTCGTGCGAACCACGCTCAACGGCAGTTTGCGTCAGGATTTCCCGATCAGCGACATGCGCTTTTCAGTGTCAAAACTGGTGAGCCTGATCTCGGCCGACATGACGCTGTTTCCCGGAGACGTAATCCTCTGTGGCACCTCCATTGGTGTCGGTTCGATGAAGCCAGGTAGCGATGTTGAGATCGAAATTGCCGGTATCGGCAGGCTACAAAATCGCTACGAGTAGCGCTACAAAAATTATTTGCTGGAGATACAGAACATGAAAGTGGCGATCATCGGTGCAGGAGGGATCGGCGGCTACGTTGGCGTGAAGCTTGCGCTGGCCGGCGAGGACGTTACCTTCATCGTGCGTGGCGCAAACCTGACGGCCATTCGGAACAAGGGCATGAAGCTCATCATGGGCGACGGCACTGAGCAAGTCGCACCCAACGTTCGCGCCACCAGCGACTACGCTGAAGCCGGCCCGCAAGATCTGGTCATCCTCGCCTTGAAAGCGCATCAGGTTGAAGCCGTAGCGCGCGACGTACCCAAGCTCTTCGGCCCGGACACCGTCGTGGTCACGATGCAAAACGGCATTCCGTACTGGTACTTCCATAAACACGGCGGCGCAGCCCTCGAAGGCACCCGCGTTACGAGCGTTGATCCGACCGGAGTCACGAGCGACTGCATTCCTGCGCACCGCGTGATTGGTTGCGTGGTGTATCCAGCCTCCGAATTGATCGCACCCGGTGTGGTCAGACACATTGAGGGTGAACGCTTTCCCATCGGGGAGCTCGATGGCTCGAAAAGCGAGCGTGTCAACCGCATCTCGGCAAGCTTCACCAATGCCGGATTCAAGTCGCCTGTGCTCGACAATATTCGCAGCGAAATCTGGCTCAAATTGTGGGGCAATCTGACGTTTAATCCGATCAGTGCGCTTTCTCACGCAACGCTTGTGGATATCTGCCAATACCCGCTCGCTCGTGAACTGGCGGCATCAATGATGACCGAGGCACAAACCGTCGCCCATAAACTCGGTATCGAATTTCGGTTGAGCCTCGACAAACGCATTGCTGGCGCGGAAAAAATAGGCAAGCACAAAACGTCCATGCTGCAAGACATCGAGGCTGGCCGTGCGCCAGAAATCGATGCGCTGGTGGGCTCAGTGATTGAACTTGGACGCCTCACGAACACGCCAACACCGCACATCGACACCGTTTATGCGCTGGTGAAACTGCTTGGCAAAACGATGGATGATCAACGCGCCAACGTGCGGCTGTTGCAGATGGCTGCTTAAGCGGATCATCCACACCCGCCGGGCGGTTTAACTCATGAAGCACGCCACACTGCGGCAGCTCAAAGTTTTTGAATCAGTCGCGCGGCTTTTGAGTTTTTCGCGCGCAGCGGAAGAGCTGCATCTCACGCAGCCCGCCGTATCCACGCAAGTTAAAAAGCTCGAAGAGCACGCTGGGATGCCGCTCTTCGAGCAATTCGGCAAGAAGATTTATTTGACCGCTGCTGGCGTTGAACTGCTGGAAATCAGTCGCGGCATCATCGCCCAATTCGAGGTCGCCGAAAGCGCAATGACGCAGCTCAAAGGCGTGTCCGGTGGCAAGTTAAACGTTGCCGTAATCAGTGCGGGCGACTACTTTTTCCCACGACTACTGGTGGAGTTTGCTGGGCGGCATACGGGTGTGGCGCTTAACTTCACGGTGCACAATCGCGATGGCCTGCTCTCGCATATGGCCGCAAATTTGACGGACCTGTGCGTGATGGTGCGCCCGCCTCAAGGGGCCGAGCTGGACACGGTCGCCGAGGCGTTTGCGCCACACCCTTACGTGATTGTCGCGGCACCGGGCCATGCCTTGGTTGGCAAGAAGAAGATCAGCATGGAGCAGCTTTTGCGTGAACCCTTTGTGGTGCGCGAAAAGGGTTCTGACACCTGGCAGTCGATGCGCGAGGGCTTCGGTAGTCACCTCGAACAGCTCAATATCGCGATGGAGATCAAAAGCACCGAAACCATCAAGCAGGCGGTGATGGCGGGCATGGGCATCGGCTTTATGTCAGCGCACACCATCGGACAGGAGTTGCGCGGTGGCAGTCTGCAACTGCTCGATGTTCAGGGCTTTCCGCTCATGTTGAACTGGTACATCGTGCATCGGCGTGGCAAGCGCTTGCCGCCTGTGGCGCAAGCGTTCAAAGACTTTTTGTTGAGTGAGGGTGCTGCGCTGATGGCGGAGTTAACGCCGACCATCGTTGGCAAGAAGGCGCCGCGCAAAAACGCGCGGTAGACGTCGGTTAATCACGCCTCGCAGGCCACGCTGGTGGATGCGTTCCGGGCGGCATCGAGGGCCGTGCCCAACGCGTTGGCGTGCGTGAGAATGTCGCGCTGTGGGACATCCCGGCAAGCTCGCCGAAGCCTGATGCGGCAGTCTCAATGTAGGGCGAAACTTTCGGGCGCGCGATAGAAAAACCAGTCTCCACGCGCCCGAGGCTGCGCAGCCAATGCCCCGTTTGCGCGAGCGAAACCTTCACCTGCCAACTGCCACCTTCGAGCGCTTGCCGACGCAAGGCAGCGGTCGCGGCGAACGCCATCAGGTGGCCCGTCGCGTAGTCGAGAACCTGCATCGGCAACGCCTTTGGATCGGCAGAATTCGCGGCGTCAGCTTCGGCCAGATTGAAACCGGTCGCCGTTTGCACCAGCGAATCGAAGCCGCGCCGCGTGCGCCACGGCCCGGTGTCGCCGTACGCGCAGAGCGACACGTAAACGATGCCCGGACGCAGCCGCGCCACATCTTCCGGACCAAATCCATGTTCAGCCAATGCGCCCGGTCGATAACCTTGCACGAAGACATGGCTGGTTGCCAGTAGTTTTTGCAGCGCGGCGCGACCTGCCGAAGTGCGCAAATCCGCGTGCGCGGACAACTTGCCGCGACTGGTGTCGGCAATCGATTCGATGTTGGGCAAATGCGGCGAGTTGATCAGCATCACATCCGCGCCATACGCAGCCAGCATCCGCCCGCACACCGGGCCTGCAAGGATGCGCGTGAGATCGAGCACGCGCAGGCCCGTCAGCGGGCGATCAATAGCGCTCAACACGGGCAACGTACGTGGCGCTGCGTCGCCGATACGCTCGATCGTGAACAGCGGCAACGCAGCCACCGCCTGACCCTGAGGATGCGCGTCCCACTCGACAAAACTTCGACAGGCCGCGACGACCAGTCCAGCGTCGGCTGCGGCCTGCTCAAAATCCAGTGTTCGCCACGCCAGCAAGGCGCGCTCGGCGTCAGCGCGGTGCGCAGTATCTGCCGTCAGCCCGAGGAGTCGCAGCGCACCATCACGATGATGCGCAAAGTTTGCGTGAACGCGAACCCACCCGTCGGCGCATCGATAAAGGCCCGAGAATTTATCCCACACATTGGGCGTGACGCCATCGACACTGAACCAGCCCGAGCACTCCAGCGCCGCGTGGGTCATGTCCACACTGACTTGCTGGTGCGGCTGACCGCGAACGTGGCCCAATTCGACCGCCGCCAACGCAGCCGCTGCCACGCTGCTTTGCGCTGCGGTGCCGACGGCGAACGACGACGGCAGCACCGGGTCGGCGCCGGTCAGAATTGCGTTGCTTAATGTGTCGCCTGGCAGTTCGGCCAGTTTCCATAGGGCGGCGAGCGCGTCGGTAGCGGACATTTCGAGCCCTTCTTGCGATACTTAAAAAACAACAGCTTTTCGCTACAAGAACCACCACATGGGGACTAATCGTCGTTTTTTGGCATAGTCAATAACCATCAAAATCAATCGCTAGCCCCGGTGTGGTCTAGCATTTGCCGAAAAGCTTAACCCAAAAGACTAAGCCTGCGGATGCAAGTAACGGTTGCTGATCGACTCAATTTCCGCGTAAATTTCCGGCGGCAGTTTCACATGATGCGCATTGAAGCACTGCTGCAACTGCGGCACGCTGGTTGCGCCAAGAATCACGCTGCCAACGAACCATTTGTTCACTGCGAACGCAATCGATAAGTCGAGCAGGCTCATTTGGTATTTCTTGGCGAGCGCCGCGTATTCATCCGCCGCGACTAACGCGAGCGGACGACGGAAGCGACCGAAGAAATCGGGGAACGTCTGAAAGCGCGATCCAGCGGGCATTGCGCCTTTGGAATATTTTCCGGTCAGCGCGCCCATACCGAGCGGACTGTAGGCCAAGAGCGGCACCTGTTCACGGTAACTCACCTCCGCAAGATCGCCTTCAAAGCTGCGGTTCAGCATGCTGTAGGTGTTCTGAATTGCTGCGGGTTTTGGCGCACCCAACTGATCGGCCGCGCGGCAGAACATCGTGGTGCCCCAGGCCGATTCGTTCGACAGGCCGTAGCCGCGAATCTTGCCCGCCTTGATCAGCGTTTGCATCGCTTCAACCTGCTCAATGATCGGCACGGTTTCGCGCTCTTTGCTGCTGTCAAATTGCCATGAGCCAAATGCGGCAACGTTGCGATCGGGCCAATGAATTTGATAGAGATCGATGTGATCCGTTTGTAGTCGTTTGAGCGAGCCTTCGCAGGCGTCGATGATGTTTGCTTTGGTCAGCGACGTCGCGCCGTTTCTGATCCAGTCACGACGGCCAGGCCCTGCAATTTTTGTAGCGAGCACGACCTTTTCGCGATTGCCGGGACGGCCCAGCCAATTGCCCAAAATGATCTCGGTGCGCAGGCCAGTTTCGGCGCGCGGTGGCACGGGATACATCTCGGCGGTGTCGATGAAATTGATGCCATGCTGCATCGCCCATTCGAGCTGAGCATGCGCTTCGGCCTCAGTATTTTGCTCGCCCCAGGTCATCGTGCCCAGGCACATAACTGAGACGTTCAGATTGGCGTGAAATAAGGGGCGGCGTTCCATGATGTGTCCGGTGATTTAGTGCGGTAATTTAACCAGTGTCTGCGTTTGATGCCTACACGCGAAGCCGGTCGAATGAGACATAGCTCTGGCGATACGTCTCGAACGGCACGCTGTCGGCCGCTTCGATTCGCTTTTGCGCGGCGACGGATTCTTTCGTCATTGCTTCGTATCGCGCGCGCTGTTCGCTGGTGAACGGCAAGCCCAGCAAATGCGCTTGCGTCGACGTTGATTGCGCGCGCAAGAAGCCAACGAACGAATTATTGAAGTCGTTGGCCATTGTGGAGAGTATTCGAGCCGACGGCAA